>WTHD01000482.1 GCA_011523265.1 Candidatus Binatota bacterium | reverse complement strand
CTCATCCGCTACGCCGTTAACAAAAAGCTTCTTATTGCGAATTCGCACCTCGTCACCGGCGACGGCGACGACCCGCTTAATAAAGTCTTTGGTTCCATCTTTTGGATAAACAAAAACAACGATGTCTCCAGGCTCTGGTCGAGCCCACTCGAACACCAGGGCTTCAAAGGGATATGGTAAGCGCAGCCCATAGGTAAACTTGCTGACCAGAATATGATCCCCAATCTGGAGCGTCGGCAGCATGGAGCCAGACGGAATTTTGAACGCCTGCACGATAAAACTCCGGATAAAGAGCGCTAGCACAAGGGCGAAGAGCAGTGCCTCGGCGTATTCACGAACGGCCGATTTCTGTTTTTTGGGAGTTGTCGGCGTAGAGAGCAGTCTGCCGCCTGTCTGCTGATCCGTCAGGCCGACAAAGAGTAAACGTGTCCAGCATCTCGTATCTCTTTTAGAGGACACGTTCACTCTTTCAGAGCCTACCGATTCTTGGGCCGATGTTTTTCCTCTGGCCATATCCGCTACTCTCTACCCTCGCCGTTGCGTCTCGCTCTCACCCACCTGAAGCAACGCCAGGAACGCCTCTTGGGGAATTTCTACCCGCCCAACCTGTTTCATCCGGCGTTTTCCTTCTTTCTGTTTCTCTAGCAGCTTTCGTTTACGGGTTATATCCCCACCATAGCATTTGGAGGTGACATTTTTGCGCAACGCCTTCACGGTTTCCCGCGCGATCACCCGACTCCCGATGGCGGCCTGGACAGCCACCTCGAACATTTGGCGCGGGATGAGGGCACGCATTTTTTGCACGAGTTCGCGTCCACGAGCATACGCGTGATCGGCGTGGACGATCAGGGACAAGGCATCGACCATATCGCCATTAATACGGATATCAATCCTCACCAAGTTGGCCGGACGCATATCTAGAAACTCGTAATCAAACGAGGCATAGCCACGGCTGATCGATTTGATCCGGTCATAGAAATCAACCACAATCTCGTTGAGCGGCAGCTCATACTCCAAGGCGACGCGTGAAGCCCCCAAGTATTTTATGGCACGTTGTTCTCCACGCCGCTCCTGACAGAGCCGCATGACATTGCCGACGTATTCTTCGGGCACATGAATACTCGCCAGGATAAAAGGCTCTTGGACGGACTCGATTTCCTGTACCGGCGGGAGAGAGGACGGATTCTCTACAAGTAAGATTTCCCCATCAAGCGTCAGGACTTGATACTCAACTGTTGGTGTGGTGGTGATTAAATCGAGGCCGAACTCTCGTTCCAAACGCTCCTGGACGATTTCCATATGGAGCAGGCCCAGGAAACCGCAGCGAAAACCAAACCCAAGGGCTAGCGAGGTTTCTTTCTCGTACGAAAAAGCGGCATCGTTCAAACGGAGTTTTTCGACCGCGTCGCGCAGCGCTTCATAGTGTTTCGATTCAACCGGATACAAACCGCTGAAGACCATGGGTTTTGCGGCTTTAAAGCCCGGCACCATGACCGTAGTAGGACGTTGGGCTCCTGTAATCGTGTCACCGACCTGGGCTTCACGGACCTCTTTAATACCGGCCGTGAGAAAGCCCACTTCCCCTGGCCCGAGCGCTTTGACGGCTTGAGCGTGCGGAGCGAAGACCCCAACTTGTCCGATTTCATATTCCTTGCCGCTCGACATGAGCCGAATGGACATGCCGGGCCTCAGTACTCCGTCGAATACCCGGACGAGCACAACAGCTCCCTGGTAGGGATCAAACCAGCTATCAAAAAGCAGCGCTTTGACCGGCGCACTGGGGTCCCCTTGAGGAGGAGGCATGAACCGCAGGATACCTTCCAGCACTTCAGCAATCCCTCTGCCCTCTTTTGCGCTGGTTAAAACCGCATCACTGCCATCTAGCCCGATGATGTCTTCGAGCTCTTGCCGAACGCGTTCAGGTTCGGCGCTGGGCAGATCGATTTTGTTAATAACGGGGAAAATTTCAAGCTGATGATCGAGCGCAAGATAGGTGTTGGCCAGCGTTTGCGCCTCGACCCCCTGGGTCGCGTCAACGACCAGGATGGCACCTTCGCAGGCGGACAAACTGCGCGAGACCTCATAGGCGAAATCAACATGACCGGGGGTATCAATCAGGTTCAGATAATATTCGGCACCGTCTTGCGCCTGATAGCGCAGGCGAACAGTTCGGGCTTTAATCGTAATGCCCCGCTCTTGCTCAAGCTCCATGGTGTCCAGAAATTGCGCCCCGCTTTCGCGCTCACTAATCGAGCCCGTCTGGGAGAGGAGTTGGTCGGCCAGTGTCGATTTGCCATGATCGATGTGGGCAATAATGCTAAAGTTTCGAATCTGCTCGATATTCATACCGATGTCCGCAGAGAGGCAACCGTTTTCTCAAGCCCGTCGGCAAGCGATACTAGTGGCTTCCAGTTCAGCGTGTCCGCGGCGCGGCTCCAAGACAAGACACTGCGGCGCTGTTCTCCTGGCTTGGCAGCACCGTAGTGCGCCTGGTCGCGTGAGCCGGTTATCCGCTGTAAATGCTCGGCCAAGGTATTTACCGTCGTCTCAAGGCCCGTGCCGATATTGATCGCACCTGAGTAGTCGGCAGTCAGTGCTGCCAGATTCGCCTGGGCCACATCGGCGACAAACACATAGTCGCGCGTCTGCTGGCCGTCGCCGTTAATCGTAATCGTCTCTCCCGCCAGCAGGCGCTGGGTAAAAATGGCCACTACACCAGCTTCTCCATGCGGGTCCTGCCGCGGTCCATATACGTTCGCATAGCGCAGGCTCAGCGACGGGATGCTATGCTCTCTCTGGTAAAAATACAGATACTGTTCTCCAGCCAGCTTGCTGACTCCATACGGACTAATTGGATGGGTGGCATGGTCTTCGGTCGCCGGAAAGGTGTCTTGTTCTCCGTATACCGTCCCGCCAGAAGACGCAAAGATAATACGCTGGCACTGGGCCTGCCACGCACCTTCAAGAATATTGAGCAGTCCAAGAATATTCACTCGTGCATCAAACAGTGGATCGGCAACCGAGCGACGGACATCCATTTGCGCCGCATGATGGTTGACCACCTCAATCCGTTCGTCAATCAGGAGCCGCCGCACTGCTGCATCTGAGATATTCGCTTGGACGAAGTATGCGTCAGATGGAACGTTGGTCGGCTTGCCGGTTGACAAGTCGTCGACAATCCAGACTTCGTGGCCCGCCCTGAGATAGATTTCCGCGACATGAGAGCCAATAAAGCCCGCTCCCCCGGTTACCATTATCCTCATGCCCTACGTCCTCTCCTGAGTCCTAACGTTCCCTCTCCCGTTCCTCTTCTCTCAGAGGCTAGAATCTAACGGACCTCCAGCTTTTCCTGGAAGTAGGCAATAGTTGTACTCAATCCGTCTTCGAGGGAGACGTTTGGCTCCCAATCCAATATCTGACGGGCCACACTCACATCGGGTTGGCGGACTTTCGGGTCATCCACCGGCAAAGGCTCAAACGCAATGGGGCTGGAACTCCCGGTCAGCCGGATAATCGTCTCGGCAAACTCCCGAACGGATAATTCGTACGGATTCCCCAGATTCACGGGTTGGGTACACTCTGAGCGGAGGAGGCGGACGATACCCTCGACTAAATCGTCGACAAAACAAAAACTCCGAGTTTGACTCCCGTCCCCATACACCGTTAACGCTTCTCCCCGCAGCGCTTGAGTGATGAAATTGGGTACAACGCGTCCATCTCCAAGGCGCATACGTGGCCCATAGGTATTAAAAATACGGACAATGCGGGTGGCCACGTCGTGACTGCGGTGGTAGGCCATGGTCAGGGCTTCGGCAAACCGTTTTGCCTCGTCATACACCCCCCGCGGACCGATCGGATTCACATTGCCCCAATAATCTTCCGGCTGAGGATGGACGAGCGGGTCGCCATAGACCTCGGAGGTCGAAGCGAGCAGAAAACGGGCGGCCTTCACCCGAGCCAAGCCAAGTCCTTTATGCGTACCGAGCGAGCCGACTTTCAGGGTCTGAATCGGCAGTTCAAGGTAATCGATCGGGCTCGCCGGTGAGGCAAAGTGGAGAATCGCATCAATATGGCCACTGACGTAAATATAGTTCGTCACATCCTGATGGACAAAGGAAAAGCGCGGATTGACAAACAGGTGCGCCACATTGTCCATATCGCCAGTAATGAGGTTGTCTAGACACACCACCTCATCCCCGTCGGCCAAGAAACGCTCACACAGATGCGAACCGATAAACCCGGCCCCTCCGGTGATTAAGATACGTGCGATGACTCTTCTCCTTTCAATTTGTGCTTGGGTATCGACGCTCGGCAACAGGGTAATCCGTCTTGACTTATTCTAACACGTCCTTAATCCAGTAGACGGGCTTTTCCTGACTCTCGTGGTAGGTGCGAGACAGCATCTCAGCAATGAGGCCGGTGGTCACAAGCTGGATACCGGTGACAAGCAGGAGAATCCCCAGGAGTAAAATTGGACGGTTTGCTAATTGCACGTCAAACAGGAGGCGTTGAATCCCCAGGACGGTCGTGATCCCCCCGCCAACGAGGACGGCGATCAAACCCAGGAAGCCAAATAAATGGCTCGGACGGGTCGCATAGCTCGACATGAATTTAACGGTCAGTAAATCCAGCACGACCCACAATGTTCGAGTTAAGCCGTATTTTGAGGTGCCGTGCTTGCGCGCATGATGGGTGACCGGAAGCTCGGCAATCCTCGCTCCCATATCCCCGGCCAGAGCTGGGATAAACCGGTGCATTTCTCCATACAGCTTGAGGCCCTTTGCCACCTCACGTCGGAACGCCTTGAGCGTACAGCCATAATCGTGCAGTTTGACCCGCGTTGTGAGCGAGATCATATGATTGGCGATCTGGGACGGGAGACGCCGGTGCAAAAACGGATCTTGTCGATTGACACGCCAGCCGTTCACCAAGTCATACCCCTCATCCAGCTTTGCCAGCAAACGCGGGATATCGATGGGATCATTCTGGAGGTCACCATCCAGCGAAACAATGACGTCTCCATGGGCGTATTCAAATCCCGCAGCCAGCGCAGCAGTCTGGCCGAAGTTCCGTCGAAAGCGGAGGACCTTGAGCGTATCGTCCTCGGCATGCAGCTCGGCCAGCAGCTCACTACTCCCGTCCTGACTGCCGTCGTCGATGAGAATGAGTTCGTAACTCCAGTCCGTCGGTGCCAGTACGGCATGGACCCGTTCACACAACGGACGCAGATTATCGACCTCATTGTAGATCGGGACGACGATGGAAAGATCCATAGTGATTGGGCGCCAGCGGGCTAGAATTCGGTCAGACTCACGAACTGGCGATAACGCTGTTCAATGCTATCCCGGCTCAGGGCGTGCAGACGCCGCAGGCTGAAATCTTCTACCGTGAACGAAGCCACCACACTGCCGTAGACAATAGCTTTGCGCAGTCCGGCCTCAGACGTGTCGTTCGACTCGGCCAAATAGCCGAGAAACCCGCCGGCGAAGGAATCACCGGCCCCGGTCGGATCAACCACATCTTCCAAGGGGTAGGCGGGGACGGCGAAGACCGACTGGGGGGAAAACAGCAACACCCCATATTCGCCTCTCTTGACGAGCAGTGTCTTTGGTCCCATGTCCAAAATCCGGCGTGCGGATTTCACGACATTGGACTCGCCGCTGAGCATACCCGCCTCTTCATCGTTGATGATCAGGACATCGACACGTTTCAACACAGCTTCGAGTGCCGCACGCTCGTGCTCAATCCAGTGACTGATCGTGTCGCAGCCGATCAGGCGTGCCCCGTCGGTTTGGTCTAACACCTGGCTCTGCAAGCCAGGGTCGATATTCCCCAGAAAAACAAAAGGCGTATGGCGATACTGTTCGGGCAGCTTTGGAGCGAAGTTCGCGACCACATTCATCTGGAGGTCTAAGGTGTCTCGGATGTTGAGATTTTCGTGATAGCGACCAGTCCACCGAAACGTCCGCCCTGCCCCTACTTCCAATCCGTCCAGGTTAATATTCGGTGCGGTCAGGGTTGCCTGCGCATCTGAGGGAAAGTCTTCACCAATAACGGCAACAACGTTCACCGTCGTAAAATAGCTCGCCGCAACAGCGAAATAGGCTGCCGAGCCCCCCAGGACTTCGTCGGCCCTACCGGACGGCGTTTCAATAGAATCCAATCCGACCGAACCGACAACCACAATACGCATCACGTCCTCTTGGCGTTTATCCATTGATATATTTCCCAATAATCGGCTCAAGTTCATGCTGCACCGTTTCTGGAATCATCGCCCGGTCGGTGATGATCGCATCTGCAAGCGCAGTCTCGCAGTCGCACACCTGCTCGGGAGACAGCCGACGGGCTGTCTCCCGTACAATGCGTTGAGCGGTGACAACATTTTTATTCAGAATTGCCAGTATCTCTTCTATCACCACATCGCCGGCCTCGGTATTCCAGCAGTCGTAATCGGTTGCCATGGCCAAGGTGGCAAAACAGATTTCGGCTTCACGCGCCAGCTTGGCTTCTTGAAGATTCGTCATACCGATGATGTCAGCACCCCAACTCCGATACAGAAAAGATTCGGCCCGCGTAGAGAATTGCGGGCCTTCCATACAGATATACGTTCCCCCGTGGTGAACGGCTGTGTCCAGGCTGTCACTGACCTCAACCAAAGACTGAGATAAGAGCGGACACACTGGGTCGGCAAAGGCGACATGGGCAACAATACCCCGGCCAAAGAAGGTACTGATGCGCCCACGGGTCCGGTCGATGAACTGGTCGGGGATGACAATATGGCCGGGCGCAATCTCCTGTTTCAAACTGCCCACCGCACCCACGGCAATCAAGCGCCGTACGCCCAGCCTTTTCATCCCGTAGATATTGGCGCGGAAATTCAGCTCGGAGGGCAGGATCCGGTGGCCACGGCCGTGGCGAGGCAGGAAAACCACGCGGACACCGTCTAATTCGCCGACAAAATATTCATCCGACGGATCCCCAAACGGCGTCTCGACGCTCACCCATTCGCCATGCTCGACGCCGTCCATCTGATACAGACCGCTGCCACCAATAATACCAAGCGTGATCATGACTGTCCCTTTTCCTAGGCCGCTTGCTCCAGGGGAGCGGCCAGTTGCCCACAGGCGGCCTGTACATCCTGGCCGCGGCTTTCGCGGATGCTGGCATAGATGCCCCGGTCGAGCAAGATTTGCCGGAACCGTACGAGCCGCTCGCGCGACGAGGGGGCAAATGACGCCCCAGGGAAGGAATTAAACGGAATCAGGTTGACCTTGGCCCGGATGCCATGCAGGAGGGACACGAGGCGTTGTGCGTCGGCTGAGCTATCGTTCAGCCCGTCCAACAGGGTATACGCAAAGGTCATCCGGTTGCGCGGGGCTATGGGCAGGGACCGACAGGCCTCCAACACCGTCGCCAGAGGGTAGCGCCGATTAATCGGCATGAGGGTGTTCCGCACGGCATCGGTCGTTGCGCTCAGGGAGATGGTGAGGTTGACCTGGGTGTCGTGCAACAGGCGCCGCATTTGTGGCACCAATCCAACCGTCGATACGGTAATGCGGCGAGGGGAGAGCTTATACCCCCAGGCTGCCGTCAGAATAGTGATGGCCTTCACGACCTGATCGTAATTCGCTAACGGTTCGCCCATACCCATAAAGACGACGTTGGTCACCGCTTCGTGTGGGGGCCGGCGGTACTGGACTTCCCAGATTTGGCTGACGATTTCCCCAGCAGTCAGGTCACGCACGGGCCGTACTTGGGCGGTCGCACAAAACTGACAGCCCATTGCGCAGCCGACCTGGGAAGAGATGCAGAGCGTCCGGCGGTTCTCACTCGGAATAAAAACACTCTCAATCCGGCGTCCATCGCTAAGGGTAAAGAGATATTTCTCCGTCCCGTCAGCCGCCGCAGTGTGCCCGCTACAGTCCAGACGGGTAAGCCTAAAATGCTGGGGCAACTCCGCGCGCAGGGCCAGGGGCACGTTGCTCATCTGCCCCATATCGGTGAGCCGGTGTTGATGCACCCATTTCAAAACTTGCTGCGCCCGGAAGGGTTTGTGTCCGCGCACAGTCAGCCAGCGGGCGAGTTCGTCTTGGGTACAATCTTTAAGGTCCATACCGATCAGACAGGCATAGAGTACGCGGCCGCCAGGCCCGGAAAGGCTGCTTAAGCCAGGTCCAGCCCACTAAAAAAATAACCGATCTCCCATTGGGCAGTTTCGGGCGCATCGGAGCCATGCACGGCGTTCTGCTCGATGTTTGTGGCAAAATCCTTCCGAATCGTACCTTCATCCGCCTCAGCCGGGTTGGTCGCACCCATAATTTTCCGATGGGCTTGAATGGCCCCTTCACCCTCAAGCACGGAGACGAGAATCGGACCTGAGGACATGAAGTCTGTCAGGCTCCCAAAAAATGGGCGTTCTTTATGGACCGCATAAAAGCCTTCGGCTTCGGTTTTACCCAGGGAAACCATCTTGGTAGCCACGATTTTGAGCCCCGCCGCTTCAAAGCGGCGGAGAATTTCACCAATGGCATTCTTCTTGACTGCGTCGGGCTTCACAATAGAGAGGGTTCGTTCGGTCATACACGTCCTTTCTTGTCCGACAAAAGAGTCTATCCAGGCCCGCTACGAGGGTCAATGTTCATGACCTCAGGGCAAATTGAGCGGAGGGGGGAGCGGAGTGAAATACAAGCCACAGCTTCGATAGGCGTGTTTCACCGCCCGCCAGTCGGGGCTCTCCGCTACCAGGGCAAGACCGGTAAGCGCATGGCAGGCTTCCGCCCGGTAACCAAAGCGCTGGGCCTCGTCATAACAGCGAGCAAATGCGGCCTTCGCGTGCTTGTGTTTTCCCTGTAAAAACGCTAATTCCCCGGTTCCCAGACGACAGTAGACCGTCCCGCGCATGTCGCGCGTTTCGCGGAAGAGCCGTTGCGCCCGACCGAATGTCGCTCGGCTACGTTCATGGTCACCCTGCATTTTGAAGACCGTGGCCATCGCCCAGACCGTATAGGCAAAGCTCGCCTTATCGCCAATCCGCCGGTATAACCGCTCGGCTTTTGCAAAGAGCCGCAAGGCAGACGTAAATTCTTGACACATACGGGCCGCATTGCCAAGGCCGCAGTATGAATAGGCCCGGCCGTACACATCGTCTTCAACCTCAAACACCTCGTTTGCTTCGGCGTAATAGTTCTGGGTATCCGCAAATCGACCCATTAAACGCGATGCACCCCCCAGACCGCACAGCGCATATCCGGCTCCGAGCGTGTCGCCCTCCCGTTCGGCGAGTCTGAGGGCTTGCTTGAAATGACTCAGCGCTTTTTTGAGGTCGCCACAGAAGCGATACGTCCCCCCCATGGCCCAGACAATAAAGCCTTCACGGTCGGACACCCGCGCTTGACGGTAGAGGGTCCGCGCCTCGGCCAGATATGGTAAGGCCCGCTGAGGATTCCCTTGGGCGCGGACACTCAGGCCGATACCAGCCAGACCCTCCGCCTCCCCTTCCATATCAGCCAAACGGCCAGCGAGGCGGCTGGCCTGCTCATAGGCGCGTTTGGCAAGCCCAAATTGTCCCTGCATGCGCAAACAATCGCCAATACCGAGGCGCGCACCAAGCTCACATTCTCTCAGGTCTGCGGTTTTTGCCGCTTGGCGTGCCTGTCGGTAGAGTGCCAGCGCCTCGGCAAAGCGACTTTTCTGGCGGGCGCGTTCGCCTTGTTGAAACAGGGCGTGCGGTGTCTGGTCCAGCGGTGTTTCCATGGAACTCGGAGGGATGGTTTGTGAACCGCCCCTCCCCTGCTTGACAGGATTTGATAGAGTGGCCTACCCGAATCCCTTAGCCCATGGCAGCAGCCATGGTTTTGCCCATCTCAGCCGGACTCGAAATAATAGCCACACCGGCGTCCCTGAAGGCTTGGACCTTCTCAGCCGCGGTTCCCTTCCCACCGGCAATAATCGCCCCAGCATGTCCCATACGCTTGCCTTTGGGGGCCGTTTGGCCGGCAATAAACGCCGCGACCGGCTTGGTCATATGCTCTTTAATGAACGCGGCGGCTTCCTCTTCT
>WTHD01000515.1 GCA_011523265.1 Candidatus Binatota bacterium | reverse complement strand
AAGGTCTGTTGGGCGGGAAGTCCGGCGCGGTGGCGGAAATCGGCAATGGCCTGGGCCGCGCCGTCAAGCTGGACGTTCCCGCCCTCATCTCCGACTTTGAGGATTGCTCTCTGTCCGTGGGAGAGGTCGTGCAGTAGGTGGCGGGCCAAGTCGGCGTCTTGAATGAAAGCTCTGTTGCTCTTGCGGTGCCAATGGGCAGAGCGTCGGATGACCTCGCCCTTGTCAATACGGATCATGACGGGAACTTGGTCGTCTAGGTGAAACTGGAGTCCTTTACTGAGCAGGACATAGAGGCCGCTACTCTCATACTGTATCCCGATTACCGTTGTGTCGGTGAGCGTGTTTTCAAAGCAGCCGACGGTGTAGAACTCTTCATCGGTGAAGAGGTCAACTTGTGTGAAGGTGTGGCAGTTGCCGTAGGTCTTATGGTCCTTGACTTCGTGGGTTCTTGACGTATCGGCCTGGGCCACAGACCCGACCAGGGCGAACACAACAGCAATGAAGAGGGTAGGCATTGGCCAATGTTATTTACCCCGCTCGAAGAAAGCAACGTTTCTCGCGGGGCGGGGCGTTCGGTCGTGGTGGAGTGGTCGGAGGCATTACAGAGTTTTATCATCGCTGCAAGACCTATCGCTGGTAGGCATGTGGATACCGCTTGTAGCTGATTCATAGGGGCGGAGCCGTTGAATAGCCTACTTTGAAAAGGAACTCCGAATTAGGGTAGTACTCATGTATGAAGTCTTGAGGAAATAAAAATGGACACACCAGAGAAGGAAAGGGCTGGTCTCTTCGTTCATTTCGACTTCAGGTTCTTCCCCATGCGTGTTCACTCGGGGGAAGGTACTGTCGAATGGGATGGGCACCGTTGGGAAGGCATAGGGGACGTTTTGAGGAGCAATTCGTGCAGCAGTTCAACATCCATGACTGTGGGGTCCTATAATCGCGGCTATACGGCTGCATCGCTTCCAATGGACAACGGGGAGATGGAAGAATTGCTAACGAAAGACTACTTCACGGGGCGCAAAATGGAGTGGATGCTCTGTTCCCTGCGTGAAGATGGGAGTGTCATCAAACGAGTCCATTACAATAAAGGCATAATAGGCAAGTGTGAGCTGAAGGAAGGCATTCTTACGTTCAAGGCAGAAAATGTGCTCTTCGATTCCATTGAAGAGAAAGATACCAGACATAAGAAGAGAGTGGATGCCGTCAGGAAGCAGTTCAAAGGGGAAATGACGAATACGGCTACCTCGGGCGGAGCGGGTTGGCTCATGAACATGATTACGGGTCAGTTTACAGGGCTTGCTCTAGATATTCTCAAGGTATGTATTCCCGGTCGCACACACCGAGCGGCAAGGCAACGATGGCAGGCAAGGAAAAGAGTGTTCTGGTTTAGAACGGAACCACCAATACCGGGAATGAGGATACGCAAGAAAGGATACAAGATACGGGCAGATACGCTCAATGAAGCAATCACGCAGCTTTATGATTGTGCCGCAAGGAGAATTGGGGATTTTCCGAAAGAGTGGCTTGGTATGCGCGTCTATGTGAACGGTGAGTCTATAGGAACACTCGACTTGGACAGCATTCGCCGACAGGACGACCCAAGGAGATAGGAAGAAACAAGGGATAGGAACAGAATTGTTCCTCCTGAGAATCGGCTTGGCAGACAGCATTATCGTTTGATCGAGATGCCTGGCGTGTCCCATTTTACCTAGAACTCATCTCGCAAATAGGAGAGCCGCCACTTTTGCCTAGGATCGGCGGCCTATAGAGCACCCGTCAGACATTTATGAGATAGCTTCTAGTTTGAAGCAACGGTGCACAAGAATATGAATCGAGACGAAGAATTGGTCGCCGAATGGCTACGCTCTAAAGGTCACAAGGTTTGTCCTCTGACAGATGGTCAGGACCCGCCTGACCTCATCATGGATGGCGACATCGCTGTTGAAGTAACAACTATCAATTCGCTCGCTCATAGGTCAGTTTGGCAATTCTTGGATGAGATATTCAAGTCCCTTGGTCCTGCGGAAAACGGTCGCGGCTACTGGGTGTCCATCGAGTACGAAGACGAGAGGATACTCCAATCCAGAAACAGTCGCGAGAAAGCCAAAAGGAAGAAGAACCTGAAGATAGCAATCAAGCAACGATTGACAGAGCATTACGACAATCCTGATCTGGGAGTAGTGATTCAATTGCCCTATGGCCTCACCTTAGAGATTATAGGCGAGATCACCGACAACCCAGACAGATGCAAATACAAAGTAGGCTGGGGAATGTCATACGAAGGTGAGCTTGTTATAACGACGTTGGTCGAAGATATCCAAGCTGCCATTGACACTAAATCCAACAACAAGAAAGTTCAGGAGCGAAAGGAGCAATATCGCGAATGGTGGTTGGTGGTCACCGACGCCTTCTCCAACGTTCATACTCTGGACCAGGGTGGATGGAAGGCCGTCTCCAACGTGATCGTGCGACGGGAACCATGGAAGCGCATAATCGCTGTTGCTATCGACTCTCAGAGGGTTTTGGCGTGTCGTATTGTTGCAAGCTGAACCACTTCTACAAAATCACACCTCTGTACTGAATCATCGCCAGGAGTGGCTATATTATATGATGCTGTCGGCTACTGTTGTCCATGCAAGACTTCAGTAGCCGCGCTCCCAGTCCAAGACATTCAGGAGGGCTTGGCCGGTGACGTAACGCTGCAGGTTCTCGCAGAACAACTCCAAGCCCTTGGCCTGCTGGACATCCGTTCCACCCGAGGTATGCGGAGTAATGACCACATTCGGTAGTTGCCAGAGTTCCTCCGGTGGCGGCCCGGTGAATTCTCCAGTGTAGACATCCAGACCAGCCCCGGCGATCCAGCCCGCCTGTAACGCCTTGATGAGTGCAGCTTGATCAATGATTTCACCTCGGGCCACGTTGATAAGATACGCGCTTGGTTTCATCCGGTGCAGTTCGGCTTCACCAATGAGTCCGTCCGTTTCTGGCGTCCATTGGCTACTCACTACAACGAAATCACTCTGCTCAAGCAAAACTACAAGTGCTGAGGGTGGGAGGAGTTGGTCGACACCTTGGGTCTGACTCTGCGTCGTCGCTGCTGAGCGCCGGGTTGCCACGACCCGCATGCCCACGGCTTTGGCGAGATGGGCAACAGCCTGCCCGATACCACCCAAGCCGATAATGCCAACGGTTTTTCCCTGGACCAATCTGGGTCGATAGGCTCGACGTTCGAATTCCTGATTTTTCTGATCGTGCAAAGCCTGAGGCAAGGACTTCGCAAAGAGAAAGATCAGAGACAGCACATATTCCGCGATAGGCAAGGCGTTATTCAGGCCGCGCGACGTAGTCACCACAACATCGCTGCCCCAGATGTCGCATATGCGCAGATTCGAGGCACCTGCCGGTGTTTGGTGGAGCCACTTGAGGTGGGGTGATCGAGCACGCAGATCGAGCGGAAAAGGAAAGCGAATACAGATGACCTCGGCTTCAGCCAGCAAGGCATCTCGCTCGGCGCGGGTCGAGGTATTTGCTGCTATGAGTGATTGTGAAACGTAACGACGAACGGATTCCGCCGGCCAGGTCTCAGCGTACTCGACCTCGAACTTCCCGCGTGCATCGGCCACCCGAATGCGGGAATCAACCGCCTCAATCTTTTCGATGACGGCGTCTCCCACCGCACCGATGAGCAGGACGTTGAGAGGCTGGATCATGCGGGTGGCCGTCGGTCTGTCTATTCGGCTCCGATGGCATCAAGCGCAGCGCGGGCGCATTCGATGTCTTCATCCTCTGTTCCACCACTGGCGCCAACACCACCGAGAAATTCACCGTTCACCGAGAGCGGCAGGCCGCCTCCGGCCAATAATAACGGCCGTCCAACAATCTCAGATACACTCGCGAATAATTGCGAGCGAGATTCCGCCAGTTCTGCCACCTCGCGCGAGGTCCGACGAAACGTCGCCGCGGTAAACGCCTTGCTCTGGGCCACCCCGGTCGTCAGCCAGCGGGCATCATCCATGCGGGCCAGCGCAACCAGATTTCCGGACGAGTCTGCGACCGCGAAGCTCATGTCCCAGCCTTGTTCTTGGGCCTTGTGTTTGGCGGCGGCGATAAATTGTTCTGCCAGCGCTAAGGTGAGTGCCATAGTCTTCCTTTCTTTTTTGCTGAGCGGCCTCTTTTATGGCGTCAGAACCAGCTTGCCGAACACTTTACTCGCAAGCAGGTCATTCAGGGCTTGAGCAGCCTCAGCCAACGGATACGTCTTACTCACCAATGCTTTGAGTGTGCCGTCGGCAAACAGCGGGGTGAGTGAGGTCGCCATCTCTGGGATAACCTGGGCAGCATTAATGAGGCTCATGCCATAGAAGGTGATATCTTTGATGAGGGCAGGCAGCACGCCGAACGTAGCGTCCGGAGCTTTACCGGTGCCCGTACCGATTAAGACAATGCGGCCGGACTTGGCAACGGCTGAGCAGTCGGCAGCCAAGTTATCTGTGGCGACATTCTCAATGATGACATCCACTCCCTTGCCCTCGGTCAGCTTGAGAACCTCGGCCGCAAAATCTTGCTGTTTATAATTCAGCGCTACCTCAGCACCCAGTTCGCGTGTCCGCTCTACTTTTTCCTGTGACCCAACTGTCGTAATCACCCGAGCTCCCGCGGCTTTGGCCAGCTGAATGGCCGCGACGCCAACGCCGCCGCCACCAGCAGAAATCAGGACCGTTTCTCCCGCCTGCACTCCTGCTTTATGATGCAAGGCATAATAGGCAGTATAAAACGGTATCGGGATCGCGGCCCCCTCAGCAAAAGAAAGCGAGGACGGTAGGGGTATTGCCTCTTGGGCGAGCAGACACGTCTTTTCTGCATAGCCGGCACTAATCGCGCGGCCAAATACGCGGTCGCCGACCTTAACCTGTGTAACGCCGGGACTCACGGCTTCGACCTCACCAGACACGTCCGTACCAGTGATGTAGGGAAGTTTCAGGGGTGCAAGCTTGCCGGACAGCCGGACCAAATCGGCAGGGTTGATCCCAATCGCCCGAACCCGAACGAGGACCTGGGCCTCCCCAACTCGGGGTCGGGGGCATCCTCATAGCGGAGTTGCTCCGGTCCTCCAGGTTGGTGCGCTCGCATTGCCTTCATAGCTCACCTTCCCCTATGAGCGCTGGTGGTAGAGCGGATGGCCGGTGTAGGGCGTCTTGACGCAACTGAAGTGATCGCCTTCGAGGTTGGCGATGTACAGCGTCTGCAAGTCCGATCCCCCGAAGGCACAGTTCGTCGGAAAGTTGAGCTTCTTACCCTCAGCCGAATCATCGATCAGCATGCTCCAGTTGCCGTTAGTATCAACGGCGATGACTTGATGGGCCGGGACCATCTCCCCACCCGTCACCACCGCCGGCAGCGTGACGTACATATTTCCGTCCACGTCAAAAGCCATGCCGTCCGGCAGAGCCGGAAAATCCTTGGAGTAGATCTCCGGCTTCCCAAACGTGCCATCTTTCTTTATCTGAATGCGCAGACAGTCATTGCGGGTGCTTTCCAGAACGTAGACCGCGTCTTCTTTCGGGTCGATAGCGGTGCCGTTGGCCAGATAAATCCCCTCGGCCACGATCTCACTCTTCCCGTTCGGACGGATAACGACCAACGCCCCTTTGGGTGAGGGGGTAGCCAATTCGGCCAGGACATTCTCAATACTCGACGTACTCGAGTTCGAGACGTAGAGATTGCCCTCGGCGTCATAGCTGGCAAAGTTCGGGAGGGTTAGCTTGAGTGCGCCAACTTGGTCGGCAATCAGCGACACTTCTCCACCCTGGGTGACGCGCATCATGGCCTGCTTGCCCAGATCGCAATAGACCAGGTCGCCATTGCGATCCATGGTCACCCCATTGGGGATAGAACCCTCGGGCAGCGTGACGATTTCACTCACTGTGCCATCGGGTGTGACCTTATACATAATGCCGTTGCGGCCACCGCCAAAGACGTTGCCCTCTTTGTCCACCACCACTCCCTCAGCCTGCAAGACACCCTTGCCAAAAACATCGACCTGATCAACTGAAAATGTTGCCATGGAAGGTCCTCCTTTTTCTCCAGATATCGAGACGCTACGCCTCGACGGCAGCCTCAGCCGCCTCTCTCTGTTTCGTAAACGTCACCTTGCCTATTTCCGAGCCACTCAGGACAACCAGCAGATGGGCTTCCTCATCGCCAATATTCCGGAACCCCTCTGGTGTTCCTGGCGGAAAGGAAATCGTGTCCCACGGTCCGAGGACGACCTCGTTTTCACCCTTGTCTCCCCAGAAAAAGGCGCAGGTGCCGGACATCACCACAAACACCTCGGGTTTCGGATGGCTATGCAACGGGGCGCCTTTGCCCGGACTGACCTTATTAATGGCCATGGTAAAACCGTGGTCGCCCGTGATCGCCGGACTGGTCTTTCCCGCCCGACCAATCAGCGCGTAGCCCTGGGTACCGTCAGGTTTGTAGTTCTTGATAAAGCTCGCGTAGTCAATCGGTTGCAGTTCTTCAAACCGGGCAACGCTCGTACTCATGCTTTCCTTTCCGTTTGCCATGGTTCCTCCTTTGTGGCTATTGGTTTAAATAACTCCCTCTTCTTTCCAACGTGTCAGGGCTGCGTCCGCATGCCCTAGCCACTCGCCATATACCTCAGAGTTGTGCTCTCCGGGTTGTGGAATCGGTCCGATTTTTCCGGGAGTGTCCGAGAATTTGACGGTCAGCCCCGGCACATACGTTCGCCCTTTTTCGTGATCCTCAATTTCAACCATCATTTTCCGCTCCCACAGGTGCGGATCGTGGGCGGCTTGCGGAATGGTATGCATCGGCCCGACCGGAACTTCTGCCTGCTCCAGGGCTTGCACGACCTCTGCCACCGTCTTGTCCTGCACCCACGCATCAACCAGCGCGTTGACCTCGTCCGCGTGAGACGCCCGTCCCGCAATACTAGAGAAACGCTCGTCGTCCACGAGGTCCGCTCGGCCGATTCCGCGACAGAACCGCCCCCACATATGCTGGGGTACGGCCAGGATATAGACCCAGCCGTCCTTGGCTTGGTAGGTGTTGCACGGGGCGATACCGCCAGGGGTATTGCCCCGCCGCTGTGGTTCCTTGCCGGTGAGGAGATATTGGGCAATCGGAATCTCCATCAACGTGTAGCCGGTATCGAGCAGACACACGTCAAGGGACTGTCCCTGTCCGGTGACATCCCGGCGGTGAAGGGCGCCCAACGCCCCAATAGTAGCGTGCAAGGCCGTGATTCGATCGATGATGGGTGAGTTGGTCATGACCGGTGGACCGTCGGGAAATCCGGTAAAACCCATGAGGCCGGACATGGCCTGGCCAATTGGATCGTAGGCGGGTCGGTCCCGGTACGGCCCCTTCTGTCCGAAACCGGAGACGTTGATGAGAATCAGCCCAGGGTTGAGCCGTTTGAGCGTCTCATATCCCAGACCCATCTTATCCATGACCCCCGGCCGAAAATTCTGGAGCAGCATATCGACTTTGGGCACGAGCGCCTTGAGGAGAGCAATGCCCTGCTCGCTACGCAGATTCAGCGTAATGCTCTTCTTCCCGCGGTTGTACGCGGACCAGTAGACGCGGCCCAAGCCGCGTGACTCGTCCCCACCCGGCGCTTCGACTTTAATGACCTCCGCACCCAGGTCGCTGAGCACCATCGCACAGCGGGGGCCGGCCTGATAGCGCCCGAGGTCGAGGACTTTGATTCCGTCGAGACAGCCTGCCATGACGTTCATTCCTTATGGAGCGCAAGCGCGTCTATCTCTATGTATCAAGGCCATACAATTGGGCCGCATTACCGGCCACCATCTGATAGACCTCGCCTTCTGGCACCCCGGCAAAGTCTTTGGCGATTTGTTCGACCGAACGCGGGAACGTCCCCTCCGTGTGTGGATAGTCTGCGCCCCACATCAATCGATCCACACCAAGGATATCGCGGGTCTGAATGCCAGCCCGGTCGTCCTCAAATGTGGCCCAGAACTGGCGTTTGAAATACGTACTCGGAGCTTCCTCCAGCTTGGGCTCCATCCAGCGGCGATGATCGTTCCACCAGTGATCCATAAAGCTGAGGAGAGAGGCGATCCAGCCGACGCCACCCTCAGCGATCACAAAGCGCAGCTTTGGATAGCGTTGGGGTGCGGCACTCCAGAGCAGATCGACAAAACCGCGCATGGGCTGGAACATCTTCATTTCAACCACGGCCATGCCGGTGCCCATGCGTTTGTATTTGGAATAAAACTCCTCGGCTGTTCCCGTACCGGAATGGGTAGCAACCGGCAGCCCGATATCTTCGAGCGTGC
This sequence comes from Candidatus Binatota bacterium, assembly GCA_011523265.1. Taxonomy (GTDB): domain Bacteria; phylum Desulfobacterota; class Binatia; order Bin18; family Bin18; genus Bin18. The sequence goes on along the minus strand of WTHD01000515.1, from coordinate 1,859 downwards.
TCCACAGACGCTCATAATCCGACGTCACGTAAGAACGATCTGGCACGTCCGCGGGAATCGTGAGGGTCCGCAGACCCTGCTTGGCGCACCGCTCGGCTTCCTCACAGGCCCATTCGAGCGGGCCGCGCACGGGCAGTAAACCCGCACCAAGCAGTCGATCTGGCGCAGCGGCACAGAATTCACTCAGCCAGTCGTTATACACCCGCATAGCTTCGCGCTGGTATTCGGCATCTTGAAGCGTGAAGAATTGAAGTCCGAACGCGCCCGCGTAAATAACCTCGGCCCGGACATGGTCCAGGTCCTGGTCAAGCAGTCGCTGCTGTGGGTCCCATGCCCCTGGTCGTGTATCAGCGTGCCGACTCGCCATGGTCTCAATGCTGCCGGCGAGCTTGTCTTCCATGGTGGCACCTTCGAGCCCAACCGGAAATGGCGTCAGCCCATCAATAATGTAATAGTCAGCATCCTCGCGCGCTTCGACCCGTGGGGCGCGGTCACGAAAGCGTTTGTCCATGCGCGTGGTCCACAGGTCTGCTGGCTCAACAACATGGCCGTCCGCAGACACATAGCCTTGGGTACTTACCTCCATCATTCCTCCTTCGTTCCCTCGGTTTAACTCGTTTCCGGCTCAATTATTACACGGCGAGCCCATACAACTGCGCCGCGTTACCCGTCACCATCTGGTACACCTCAGCTTCCGGCACGCCCATAAAATCCCGCATGATCTGCTCTTGGGAGTAGGGAAAGGTTCCTTCCGTATGTGGATAGTCCGAGCCCCACATGAGACGATCAACGCCGACCAGTTCGCGGGTCAGAATGCCAGCCCGATCATCCTCGAACGTCGCCCAGAACTGACGCTTGAAATACGTACTCGGTGCTTCGTCCAGCTTGGGCTCCATCCAGAGGCGGTGATCGTTCCACCAGTGATCCATGAAGCCGAGCAGTGAGGCCACCCAGCCGACGCCACCTTCGACTATTACAAAGCGCAACTTCGGGTAGCGTTGCGGTACGGCCCCCCAGATGAGATCGGCCATGGCGCGCATCGGCTGCAAGACCTTGTTGTCGGTCACGCCGAGCCCTGTGCCGAGACGCGCCATCTTGGCAAAAATGGCCTCGCCCGTTCCAGTCCCCGAGTGGGTCGCAACCGGGAGCCCGATGTCCTGCAAGGCGTCCCACATGGGGTTATAATCGGCGTGCGCATACGAGCGTTCCACTTCGGCCGGGATCAGGACCGTGCGAATGCCCCGCATCCTGGCTATGCGCTCGGCTTCCTCAACCGCCCACTCGACCGGACCCCGCATGGGCAGGAGGGCCGACCCCAGCAGGCGATCCGGTGCTGCCGAGCAAAACTCACTGATCCAGTCGTTATAGACCCGAATGATTTCACGCTGATATTCAGCGTCCTGAACGTGGAAAAACTGGAGACCGAACCCGCCCGGATAAATCACCTCAGCCTTCAGGTGATCGCGCTCCTGATCGACCAGACGCGGCTGCGGGTCCCAGGCACCAGGCCGCGTTTCGGCATGCCGGCGGCCTTTGGGGGTGGTGACTTGACCCTGCATTTTCTCCTCAATGGTTACGCCTTCGAGGCCCACCGGGAACTCGGTCAGCCCCTCTATAATGTAGTAGTCAGCCTCCTCGCGCGATTCGACCCGTGGGGCGCGATCACGAAACCGTTGGTCCATCCGGGTTGTCCACAGATCCGCCGGCTCAACCACGTGACCATCGGCGGAAACATACCCATTCGTGCGTATCTCCATCTCGAATCCCTCCTTTATGGATACAGAGCGCGCGAAAAAAACGGGGAACCGGAGAGCAGTTCTCCGGTTCCCCGTCAGTTGGTTCCAATAGGCGGGCGAACA
>WTHD01000403.1 GCA_011523265.1 Candidatus Binatota bacterium | reverse complement strand
CGCGCCCTGGAGGATTCGAACCTCCGACCTACAGATTCGTAGTCTGCCGCTCTATCCGGACTGAGCTAAGGGCGCGCAGGTGGGAAAACTAAACATGTGAATACTTCAGCAGAGCCCTTTTCTTACCACACGTAGGAAGGAAGCCGCAACGCCGGTCGGAACGGAGAGGGAGGGATTCGAACCCTCGGTACGCGGTTAAACGTACACTCGCTTAGCAGGCGAGCGCCTTCGACCACTCGGCCACCTCTCCGCATCAATGCGGACTGGCGATAGTACCGACTCCTTCTTCTGCGCGCAACGCCGCCGCTTTCTGTTGCCGATAAATCCCAATGGTCAGTGTATTGACAATTGAAATTGAAAATGATTTTCAATTTCACCTATGAACGAAGCAGACCAACCTTCCAAGTCTGTTACCGATGTTCACGTTGTTTATGAATGCCGGTGTCCGTGCGGCAGTCTGTTAGCCAAGCAGAGCATTGACGGCATAGAACTCAAGTGTCGCCGCTGCAAGCGCGTTGTTTTTATACCCTGGGAAACCCCTTCGACATGGCAGACTGTCACAACGCAGTCACCCAAGGGGCAGTCAGAACAACGCGAACCCGGACAAAAAAATGGGCGGCCCCAATGAAGCGGCCGCCCACGAAAACACCAGGCGAGGCAGTGGTTATTTCACTCGGCGAAGCGTGACCTCAGGCTCGACATTTTTCGTTTCCACCATGCCCAGGTACATCTCCAATTCTTCAATGTCCTCCTGCTCCCCTTCAATATGGTTCTCGAGCATGGAGCGCAGCGCGACGTTGCCTTCGACCAGGGCATGGGCCTCCAGATACGCCTGCATGGCTTCTTTTTCGAGCGCCAAGTCCTGCTGTAACATTTCTTCCAGGTCGGTTGACTGGTGCACCGTCGTCCCAATCTCAACTGAGGGGACACCACCCAGGGAAACGATCTTTTGGCCAAACGTATGGGCATGGGAAAGCGCGGTCTTGCTTTGGCCCTCAAAGAAATCAGCAAAAACCTTACGCCACAGGCCGTTCACGAGGAGGGCGTGCTGCTGGTATTGGAGGGTCGCGGCGTGTTCAAGGGAAACGGCTTTGTTCAACGCGGTAATAACTTTTTGGGTATCCATGAGAGACCTCCTTGGTTACGAGAATTGATCAACCAACGATAAATACACTATACACATCGGCATGACCCCTGTCAACCCTAAGTTATTGATTTTATTGAAGAATTGATTTTGAAAATCATTTTCAACTACATGCCGAAACGATTTTGAAATTCACTTTCAATATGGCCCGAATAAGGCCCCTGTAGCCCGGATAACAGACCCACGACCAAGACAATCAAACAGACAAAAAGGAAGGGAGAGACGTATGAAACACAATAAGAAAGGCGGGCAAGACCTACAAGATCAATTTGCGAAGGTCTTTACCAATGAGACCGGCATTACGGCGCGCGTCTGCCCGGAGGGACATGTCTTTCTTCAGGTTGGGCACACCTGCATTTCGTTCCGTAAGGAACACTTTGTGGACTTGGCGCAGGTCGTCCACGCGGCAGAACGACATATCTTGGAGACCAGCTCCCATTGGAGCTCGCACACACAACATTAGAGCGCGACGACAATCGACGATGCTGTAACAAAACACTCAACAACCTTCCCTGAGCATACAGCGGCCCGCGGTCCCAACCCAGAGCCCAGCGCAAAACGCACTCGGGTATCCGTTTCATCGGAGGGTAGAATGTTCCGCGACCCGTTTATTGCTGAAGCTTGGCAACTCCGTCACCAGCCAGGCAAACCTCGTTCCTTTCCACGTCTTCCTGTCGGCAGCCGTATGGCTGGAAGAGCGCTATCAGCGTTCCCCATCGGCTCAGACCGCTCGCAGCATTGCTTTCCACTATTTGCTGCTGGCCATGCGTCCGAACCTGGCGTCCGTCCACATGGCTGAGGAGTATGCTGCCCGCGCGGTCCGCTGGCGAGAACGGGCTGGAGAAGCGTTCACGCCCGAGCAGACTCTCTTCTTACAATAACAGCGGGGGGAGTCCCCTCTCCTCCTCCCAGGGTCCCTAGGGAATCCCTCCTCGCCTAGGGGCCCCTCCTTCTCTTATCGAACGGAGGCATGAACAGAGACGGGCGAACAAGACAACGTCATGCAGAAAAAGGAGCGTACAGAATGGCCGGACCGTAACATTTCACCAGGAGTAACGTAGCGGGAATCCCGCCAGCGCTGATCGGGCAGGCGGACAACACAACGGCAGACACAAACAAGGAGTACACAGAATGACTGCATCTCAACCTTTCACCATATCGACTTGGAAATGGCTGCTCGGTCTGAGCGTTTTTTTTCTCGCCCTGCTTATCAGCGTGCCGAGTTTTGCCGAGATTAGGGTAAACCTCGAAAATCCAGCATCCGGAGGCACCGCCTCAGGGGTTACCGCGATTTCGGGCTGGGCCTATTCGACCGAAGGCGCGGACGTGACCGTCAAACTGCGAGTGAACGGAGAGACAACCGAAGAAATCCCGTGCTGTGGCCCGCGTACGGATGTCCAAGCTGTTCACTCGGACGCTCCAGCGAACACCGGCTTTGGGCTGTTAAAAAATTATGGGAATTTTCCGGCTGGCGTGCATACCATTGGCGTAGTAGTCAGCGCCGACGGCGAAGAAACCATGGTCGTTGACCATGCCGTCACCGTCGTTGTCCCTGGTGACTCGTCATTCCTCAGCGCCGTTGATCTCAGCGGGGCTTCGGCCAGCATTGAGGGGGATAAAATTGTCGTGAGCGGGATTGAAGTCACGGACAAAGCCGATGGTATGACCGTGACAGTCAATATCGACCTCAACTATCAGACCGGTCTGCAATCCTTTCAGATCACGGAAGCGCAAGGGCCTGCTGGTGAAATGCATGTAGACGAAATCCTGATGGATGTCGCCAACGCCATTTTCGCCACCTATGACGCGCTGAATATGGCGGCGCACGACCCGGATGCGGCGGGCGGCAGAGAGGTGAACGTGGACACCCTGTCCTCAGCAGTCTTTTCCTTGGTCGGGGTAAGCGCTGCTAGCGAGGCTGATGCTATTGCCCTGTTGCCCGCCGTCCAACATGCCTGGCGGGATGCGCGTGTCCCCTGGGAGCAGAGCGAGGCGTTTCTGTTCGGGCCGGTGGACACGGACGAACACGACCCCTTCCTGGACACCTGGCCGCTTAACGTCACTGACCTCGAAGCCATCATCGCGTCCAACGCTGACATTGCGACCGTCGAGCTTACTGATGACGTTCAGGGCTTCCATGCCCTGGAATATCTGCTGTTCCAGGATATGAACGGCAACACCGACCCAGCCGCGATTGTGAACGCCCTCCACACCGACCCACGCAGGAGAGCCTACATGCGGAGGGTGATGGGTGAGTTTACCGCTCACACCCAGGCGCTCCGCGACAGTTGGGACCCCGCTATGGGGAATTTCGTGGCGGAACTTGCCATGGCTGGCCACGGCAGTATGACCTACGATAGCGAGAGAGCGGCCATGCAAACGCTGCTCGAAGCCATGATCGGAATTGCTGCCGAGCTGCATGACGCCAAACTGGGGGCTCCGAGCCCCGCCGAAGAAGAGTCGCGCTTCAGCAATAACTCCAGGATCGACTTCCTTAACAACGTACGCAGTATCAACAACGTCTATGAGGGTCGTTTTGACCAGACCGACAGCACCTCGATGGGGGTAACGGATCTTGTCGCCCATGAAAACCCGGCCCTGGACACAGAGGTCCGAATGGCAATCCGTGATGCCAAGGCGGCGATCATCGCCATCCCGGAGCCCTTTGGACAGAGCATCACTGACCATCCCGATGCTGTCGCAAAGGCCATCCAGGCCGCTATGGCATTGGAGGCGAAGCTGGAAGAGGTTAAGGCCGTTGTCGATACGGCGGATTTCGGCCACGACCACTAACCGCACGAGTGCAGGACCAATGAGCCGGAGTGGAGCACCCCGCTCCGGCTCTCAGCGAACAGCTTTGCGTTAGGGAGGGCTGATGCAAATACTACGCCTTATACTGTTGAAACTGAAACCCCTTGTGAGCACACTTTGCATGATATTGCTGTTCGGACCTTCCGCTGCCGAGGCCACTATTACCGCGACCCTGGAAAACCCGCCCGACGGAGAACACATGTCCGGCATTCATACCATCTCGGGCTGGGCGTATAGCGATACGGGCGCGCCGGTCAGTATCCGGTTGCGCATTGACGGCGAACTCCGGGAAGCGATTCCGTGTTGCGGAGAACGCGACGATGTCCGGGCCGTTTTTCCGGACGCCCCTTTGACCACATCTTTCAGTCTGTTGTTCAATTACGGCCGGCTCAGTGCCGGGGTACATACCATTGGAATTGAGGTCCAGGCCGCTGGGGAGGCCGCGGTGGTTCTGGATCACATTGTGGCGGTCGTCAAACCGGGGGACGTGGAGTTTGTGGAGACGATGGATATGACGGCCGCCACTGTCCGCATTGAGGACAACGAGTTGCTGATAGCCGATGCGCTTGTCGAGCATATCCCGACTGATCTGCGTCTCAAATATGCGACCAGCCTCCAATCGCCGCTCATCGTTGAAGCCAGGCCGAGCGGAGCCGATGGCAGCCAGAGCGCGGCCCTGGCCGGTGGAGCCACAACGCTTTTTACTGCCGCCAGCCAGGCGTTTGAGCTACCGGCTCCGAATCTCGACGGGGCACGGCTGGACAAGCATCTGGCTGGGGATGTCGCCTTTGGCGACAGTTTTGTCACTGCCCCCGCTCCGGTTTTCAGCGGACTGGGACCCATCTTCAATAATACCGCCTGCGATCGCTGCCATCCGAAAAACGGGCGTGGACGACCGCCGCGAGAGGGTGAGAAGCTGTCGACCATGTTTCTTCGGGTCAGCCTGCCCGGCACCGATCCCATAACGGGCGGTCCCCTGGCGGTCCCCGGTATGGGCACGCAGCTTCAGCACCGGGCCAACTTTGGCGTGCCGCCCGAAGGCGATGTTGTCATGAGCGAAGAATTCAGCGACGGCATGTTTGGTGATGGCGAGGCGTTTGAGCTGCGCCGTCTACACTTTCAGATCGAGAATCCCGTCCAGCCGATTCCAGACACGGTGCTCACGTCTCCTCGCACGGCCATTCCGGTCTTTGGACGGGGTCTGCTTGAAGCGATCGACGAGGACACGATTCTCGGCTTTGCGGACGAGGACGATGCGGACGGCGATGGCATCTCGGGTCGGCCCAATCGGGTCTGGGACGTGGTGCGGCAGCAAACGGCGCTCGGACGCTTTGGCTGGAAGGCCAATAATCCAACCCTCTTGCAGCAGACCTTTACCGCCTACAACCAGGACATGGGCGTGACCAACCCCTTCCTTCCCCAGGAAAGCGCGTTTGGTCAGGTCCAGGATGACGGTCTGGCGGATGACCCTGAGATTGATCTGGAAACGGTTGATGTCGCCACTTTTTATGTCCAGACACTCGCCGTGCCCGCCCGCCGCAATCTCGACGATCCGCAGGTACAGCAGGGAGAAGACCTCTTTCATGAGGCGCAGTGCACGGGCTGTCATATTCCCACCATCCGAACCGGCGTCTTAGCCGGGGTGCCGGAAGTGTCCAACCAGACCATTCATCCCTACACCGACCTGCTCCTGCACGACATGGGAGACGGCCTAGCGGATGGCCGACCGGATTTTGTCGCAACCGGCCGGGAATGGCGGACACCGCCGTTATGGGGCATCGGCCTGACCCGGCGCTCCCAAGGTCACACCTTTTTCCTGCACGATGGCCGGGCGCGCAATCTGACAGAGGCCATTCTGTGGCATGGCGGAGAGGCCGAAGCCGCCCGGGAGGCTTTTCGCCTGATGCCCGTGGGCGAGCGCGAGGCATTACTCACCTTTTTGGAGTCGTTATAGAGGTCAACATGCAGCAAGTGAGTACGCCGCATCTCTATGGAATACCAAGTTGCAGGGGGGAGGCTGCCTTCCCTGCCGCAGGCCCTGGGGTTTTCCTACCCCAACCCCGGGGCCTGCTCCCCTCGGGATGACGTTTCGGACTGGATGAGGATTAGTATGGTACGAAAAAGCGTATCCTCCCGTAGACCGCAGCCTCGCTATCTCAGCGCCCGTGCCATACTCTTGCTCTCCGAATACAGCCTTATCGTCTTTCTCTTGTGGGCGGTCGCCGTCGAGCAGACCAAATCCACCCGGCTATCAGTTTCTCAGCGACTCGGAGCCACAGAGAGGTCGCTGAGCAGCGTGGCCCATGCAGCCCTCCCGTCCCATTCATCGCCGGCACAACACATACCCACGCAGTGGCAATGTCAGCCGGCTGAAACCCCTGGGCAATGGTCTGGCGTGACCCAGGTTGATCTGTGCCCCGACCCTGGCGTGCCCATCCAAATCGGCACGCTCCGTTTGCACGTCTGCCAGCACGACTTTTTTCAGATAGCCCAAGCCATTAACGCAGACGTAGCCCACCTACCCGCGACCGAAACAGCGACATCGCCGAGCAAAACAAACCCGGACCACGGCCCCCAAGAATAAAGGAGAACGAGTATGTATGACACGCACCTATGGCAAACGCCGGATAAACGCATCACAGTCTCTTTGTGTTCCGAAGGCTGTCTTCATGTGATGGTGGGCCGGGCCATCATCAAAATGACCCCGGAAGAATTCTTTGCGCTGCAAGCCGTGGTAGCCAAGGCGGCCCAGGATTTGCGGAATTCACCCGTCCCACAACAAGACTCGGTAGGCCACTAAGAACGGTGATCCGCTTGGAAGCGGTCCACAGGCGACCCAATAACCAACGTCATACCCGTCAGAATAGGGTCAGGGCGTTCAAATCAATCTCGGCAATATGGCGCGCCGGTGCAAAGGATAATGCTCAAATGTCTCGTGATACCATGCGTGGCGCCAGAGTGCCCTCGGCACCATGTTTGCAATCGTCCACAGGGCAAACGCGAGGCCCGGCAGCGACCAACTCAACAGTGCGAAGCCGACCCATTCGATTATTTCGCCCAGCAGATTGGGGCACGACACGAGATTGAAAACACCGCCGCAGGGAATAACGTATTTGCCACCGTTATCCATACGCAACCGCCAGAGACGATAGTCAGACCAGATATTCAACATGCCGCCGCTTATTGCCAACGTCACACCGATGACAAATCGCGGGTCGGTCACCCAATCGTTGGCATAATCGGCGATGTATCCCATAAACCATCCCCATAAGCCACCGTTGAGGACATTGAAAACTATGCCGGACGCGCACAGCATGACTCGCATCTTGCTATCGCGTCGTGGAACAATCCACGGCCATATCAGCGCTCGATGGGTGTAGTGCGCGCCCCACAGAGCGACCACTGTATGGCCGACAAAATGATGGTGCGGACCGAAAAAGTAAATGACCGGGAAGGTAAGCAGCGCGGGTACCTCCATTACAAACCAACCCCAGCGGCTGTTGATACGAGGCCCGATACCCGTGCCCCCAACGCGCTCTACCGGGTCCCACTTCACCAAACCCGCGATCAGTACCAGCGGCGCCAACCCCACCCAAATCCCGGCGAGGACCTCAAATGCGGGAAATTCCCCGCTCACAAACATATTCCCTGCTCTTTGAAGCAATTGAGAGCATCGCGGATCGATTCTTCAAGTGGTCGAGATTCGTATCCCAATTGTCTCCTCGCCGAGGACTCATCAACAGACACCGGACAGTCTCGCAAAAGGTCAAGCGAATTTCTGGAGTAAAGGGGCGGTTGATCTTTCATCGCAGCGTACAGTTGAATAAAAGGCAAACCCGCCAGAGCCAGAAAATAGGGCATGGCGGGGCGCGTCACACGACGCCCCAGAATTTGGGAACACAGACGCGCCAGTTCAACAATCTTTGCGTATCGCCCCGTGGTAAAATACACCTCACCAAGACATTCACTCTTCCCCGTCGCATTTGCGATAGCAGCCGCCACATCTCGCACATCGCTCCACCAGAATCCCTCATCGATGAGACACGGCAACCGCTTTTGCGCGATGGCGAGCAACATGCCACCAACGAGGGTCGGCTCCGTATCGCCGGGACCTATCAGACTCGAAGGGCAGATAACAGATGCATTGATCCGACCACTCCTCGCCGCTTCGAGCACGCTGATATGCGCTTCGGTTTTTGTGACCGTATAGGGGACTTTGGAATGCTGTCCCAGCTTTGAATCAGCGTCTAAAACCCTTCCACGCAACGGGCTGAATGCGTGTATGGAACCGATGTACACCAGCCTGCGTGCGCCGTTGCCAACACACGCTTTAATCACGTTTCGGGTCCCCGTCAGGTTGACTGCCTTGGCCAAATCCTCGGGATCAGTGCCAATCGTCACAATCGCAGCATTGTGTACGCCGACATCAACATTTTGGAATGCCGAGTTCAACGATTCGACATTTCGAACATCCGCAGGCCACAATTCGACTCGATTACTCAGGTCATCGGGAAATTTGCGACTGCTGCCCTGGCGCGTAACAGCGCGCACCGCAGCAAGGCGCGGCATATATGGCTTCCGAGAAAACCCGCAGCACCGGTCACGGCAACAAGGCGTTTTGTGTCTTTAGGATCGTATGCCTTGTCGTTGGAATCGGGCATCACCATTCCTCAGTTATCATTGGCGGTACTATTGGCCAACTCCAGGACGAGTGTCACTCCTTACGCCTTTCTCCATCACCGGCTGCTCCGCTGTCGGAGATGCAGAGCGGCGGTCTGGCTGGTCCTGGGTCTGTAGGAAGGGCCCCGGGGCTGTAGGAGGGATGCCCCGGGGCCGGATGCAAGGCCCAACACCAAACCTTGCATAGCGAAGACGACGAACCTGCGGCCCGTATGCTACCTTGCACAAAAAAGCCCGCAGCGACGACTACTGCGGGCTCGAGGCTCATAGGCCGTGGGCCGGGTGTAGGTTCAATTGAAATTGAATATCAATTTCAATTATGAACTTTTAGCCTTCGAGACGATATTTGTCAAGTGCTGTAGTCAAGGGAATGTAGGTAGGGATATGGAGAATGGCTTTTCTACCGAAAGCATGGTTACTTAGGCACCGGTACAGGCGCGATCTCCTCTGCCAGAAAGCCCGCTTCTATATGGCTGCCGTCACAGTACGGTTTATTTTTGGACTTGCCACACCGACATAAATACAGTGGGTCTTTTTGCCCCCGGTACTTCCCCCCTCGCCTGTCGGTGAGGCTGCTTTCTCCACGCACTTCATAGGGACCGTTCTTTAAGGCGCGGATGGTCACTTTTGCCATGCCCAGTCTCTTTCTCTTCAGCATTCTCGGACTCACGCTATCATTTGCGGGGATACGCGCTAGGGTGGCTCTGCCTCAGCCTATGACGCGTTGGGACCGAACCAGGGTTCAATGGGGCTTGTTTCTATAATTGAAATTGACTATCAATTTCACCTAGGGAGAGAAATCGGACCTACCTGAACGAAATCCCATACTTCTACGTATCTTATGAAAACACTGGCCGAACTCGGCCCCGAAGAGCAGGGACGTATTCACTCCATCACGGGCACAGACGGCATTTCCCAGCGGCTGGCTGAACTCGGCTTTACCAGCGGTCAGACCGTGCAGGTCATCCGTTTTGCGCCGCTGGGTGATCCCATGCAAATACGTATCCGAGGCTTTTCCCTCGCGCTCCGGCTCCACGAGGCCAAACGGGTCTGTCTTGCCGAACAATAAAAATGAGGAGTTAGGCTACCTAGTACGTGCCTCGCCCTGTCGTTATGGATGTCGAAACACCAGTTGCTTCGTCTGCTCGCACCGCCACCGCCGATATCACTTCTTATCGGGTTGCGGTGGTCGGGAATCCCAATACGGGCAAGACGACCCTCTTTAACGCCCTCACCGGACTCAGCCAGCACACCGGGAATTATCCTGGGGTGACCGTCGAAAGTGCGCTCGGCGAATTCCGTCAGAACGGCATACGGTTTCTCGCGGTTGACCTGCCGGGGGTCTATTCGCTGGCGCCCCGCGCTCCGGATGAGATGGTCGCCGTTTCCGTCCTGCTCGGCTCCGGCGACAAGGGAGTGACGCCGGACGTTGTCCTATGCGTGGTCGATGCGACGAACCTCGATCGCAATCTGTATATTGCGACCCAGATCATGGATATCGGGCTTCCCTGCGTCATCGCGCTGACCATGCTCGATCTGGCGGAAAAGCAGGGC
>WTHD01000210.1 GCA_011523265.1 Candidatus Binatota bacterium | reverse complement strand
GGCGCTGCTGCCGGAACAGGCCGACATCGGCGTTATCGTTGCGCGTCTCAAAACCGACGGTGCTCTCAAGCGGCAGATTGCCAAGCATCCACAACCGATGATAATGCGCCCGGCCACCAAACAGCACGCGGCTATCGAGTTGTTCAATGCCATCGCCCCGCACCGGGTCACCGCTGAAAAAGGTAAAGTTTGAGAACATGCGCAGGCGGTAGCGGCTGAAGTAGAGTTGCACAAACCAGCTTTCCTCCGGACTTGGGGTTGCCGTATAGATGAGATTCACGTTTTCCCGGTCTGAGCGCCCGCCCTCGGTCGAGTCAAGCGAGCCGAACCGGTCCAGCCGTCCGCTCCTGACCTCTCGGAGTGGAATCTGGCCCGAGGCGTCCCAATCTCCGGTATACAGTGAGGTCCACAGACTCAGCTTCGAGGTCGGGCTCGGCTTGAGGCTAAACTTGCCGAAAAAATTGTATTTGATAAAATTCTCGCCGTGCTTGAACGGCCCATCGGTGAAGTAGACTTCGTTGGCGACCAGACTCTGCACCGGACCGAGACGCGGCGACAGGATGCCGACGTAGCGCATGGTGTTGAAACTCCCACCCACGGCGCGGAGCGAGTTTTCGACGGTGTCTTCTTTGGTCACAAAGTTGACCGCGCCCGAGTTGGCAAAATTTCCGGCGTCCGCAAAATAGGGGCCCTTGCGATAATCAATGGACTCGACCACCTCGGGGATCAAAAAATTGAGATCCGCATAGCCCTGACCGTGGGCGTGACTGACCATATTGACGGGGATACCGTCAACACTGATGGCCACGTCAGTACCATGGTCATTATCAAACCCGCGCAAGAAGTATTGCATGGCTTTGCCGCCCCCGGCGTGCTGGCCGGCCACAAATCCGGGTAAATTGTTCAGCATCTCCCAGGCCGTGTTGTGCGGCCGGACGGTAAAGTCTTTTTCGCGCACACGAGTTTCGGTGGCCGCGCTGATCGGCCGGCGCTCGGTGACAGTAATCAGTGGCAGCTGTTTTGTTGCGTTGGCGGAAGGGAACTCGGCTTCTTGCTGGCCGACTATGTCGTGGCCGTAGCCTATATCCGCCATCCATAGCAGCCCAATGATACAGCACACCCAACCGGACAGACGGCGCAGGGAAAGGTTCTTTTCTTCAGATATCATGTGGTCGTTCGTTTCTTGCATGGCGAGTGTCAAATCTCCTGCTCTCCGGCCTCGTCTGTATCATAAGTCACTGCGGTTGGCGCACGTGGTCAGGGAATGATGACAAAGTTCTGGAGCGACTCTTCCCATCGGAGCCGTTTGTTTCCCCCAGCCCTGGGGAAATCCGGAATGGGAAACGTGCCACTCCAGCCCCGCGGGAACGGGTCCTCCCCAAAGGTCGTTACCCGCACGGTCGTGTTGGCAAACTCCTGCCCATCAATCAGTGCACGGATCGTATGCGTCCCCGCCCCCAGGTTATTCCAGTTCCACAACAGACTGAAACCATTATTGGCGTCGCCGCAGCGACTACGCGTATCCTCCCGTGTGGTGCCATAGCCCGCTTGCAGCGGCACTCCATCCAGTTCAATGACAATCTCGTAGGCATGACACGCCCAGCCCGAGATCACGCCAACCCCGCTCTGGAAGGAGGCGGACCGGGGGTTCTCCAGGAACACGGGGGAGACGAAATCCGTTGAGAACACGGCCACGTCGTCAATGGTCCACCCGTCGGCGGTCTCAGTGTCGTCGGACAACAGTTGGAAGGCGAGGCGTATTTCCTCTCCAACGAAAGGAGTCAGATCAAGAGATACTTGTGTCCAGGTGGACTGCGTGCCGGTGAAAGTTCGCAAACGCTCCTCCCCCCGCCACCGTCCATCCTCTATTTCTCGTGCCACCCACACGGTCCCCCCGTCACCACTGGCAAAGGCGTACCGATGCCAGAAGGTCAGCATTGCTGAAGTGAGCCCTGTCAGATCAACAACCGGGGACCAAATGGCGACGTTTTGATCATTCTGGTAATTGCCGACGGGACTATCCGTCCAGGCATGAGTCCCGCTCCGGGAGGCAATCGTTGTCTGCTCCCAGGGCTCGTCTACACTCCAGCCCCTTGTGTTACCCTCTATATTGTCAGCAAACAGGCGCTCCCTGGTTCCTGCCTGAGTCACCCTAAACGTCCAGCCGTCAATCGTCAGCCTGCCAGTCCGGATCGCGCGGCTGGGATTAGCCGCAACCGTATAGCGGACACTGCCGGAACCACTCCCCGTGCTCCCGAGCGTGATGCGTATCCACGGCGCGTGGCTTGTTGCCGACCAGTCGCAATCGTTCTCCGCCTTAACCTGGACGCTGGCTCTGTCTCGTCCCGGTCCGAAGAGGTGGGATGAAGAGGACAGAAAATCGATGCAGGTGCTGAACGTGTCAGGATTCGTGTTGATGGTCACGCGGTAGCCGCTGGCATAGGCCGCGTCGATGGAGATCTGGAGGTTGTTCTCTCGGTCGGTAAAGATTTCGTCCACTGTCCACATCGCCCCCTCGTCGTTGGGGTCGCCGTTGTTGTCCACGTCCACGACCTGGGCCAGCCGGTCTTCCCGGGTAGTATCGACCTTGTGGATGACAATCGCTTCGTCCGGAATCCCGTCGTCATAGCCGGCAAACAGTCGTGCCTCGACGGTATAGAAGTCGGTCTGTGATCTCCCAATGGGAATCTGAGCCATCAGATAGCCCTCAGCCCCTGGCTGGGCCAGCCGTTCGAGGGTAATGGTCTGGGTGCTATTGGGTACGGCTACATACTTGCGGTCCGGGGGAATCCAGCCCAGAAAGTCCTTGTGGTAGGCGATGGTGTGTACACCCAGATAGCCGTAGCCGGGATACGGATCAAGTGATTGGCCGCCGCTCATGACATCCCAGTCAGAGTCGTAGGTGGTAGGACTAAATGGAGAATCCTCCTGGCCATAGGGACCGGAGGAATGTTGCAAGCCCAAGGCATGACCCATCTCGTGGGCCCAGGTGTCTTGTTTCTCATGTGCCCACTCCGGCAGCCAAGTGATCCCCCAGAAGCGCGTCTGCCTATCCTTGCGAAATCGCTGCGTACCACCATAGGCGCGCCGCTCATCGAGGTCCTGATTAAAGACCAAGTTGATGTGCTCAAACTCTGGAAAAAAGACGTCCCTATCAGCTGCGGCAGTACAATCTTCGGCGGCTCTTTCCAAATTCGCCTCTTCCTCTCCATCTCCGTCTGTGTCAGACACGTAATACGCACGGGGCCGGGGCAGGTTGTACCAGCCCGCCACTACACTGCCACTCAGGTCGGGGAGGTTCTCTTCAGAGACCTCCCGCCAATAATGCCCCAGGCCGGGATAGGACCTCCCCATCAGCCGCTCATAATGCTCGACCGGATGCGGGGTGATATTTCTCGCATCCCCAAACCGACACAAGATGGTCACCCACGCCTGAGAGCCACGCACATGAGAATCGGTCTGGGTGGCCGGGAGGGCCGATCTGGGCGGGGAGGGCTCATCAAGGAATAAGTCGGAGGCGAAGGTCCTCCCCGGTGTGTCGGTCAAGGGTAACGGAGCCAGCTTAATGGAGCGGACTCGGAACTGTGGCGGGTCGTGCTCCCATACCCCCATGACCGTCACCCGCTTGCGGTTCAACGTCACCGGACCGCCGAGCGGCTGCATGAGTTCGATATCAATCAGGAGTTCGTACCGCTCGCCCGAGTCTTCAGTCAACGTGTAGGTGATCTCAGAGGCAAGGCCGGACTCGGTCGGATAATCGGCGACGGTGAAGCTGAACCAGCCGGTGAGGGTCTGGTCCTGTGCCGCGACGGACGATACCCCCAGCAGGAACAGAACCAGACCGATTGTGCCGCGCGCTGGGAGGGGAAGATTCACTAGTCCCTTTCATACCCCCGAGGGGGACGAGTTCCCTACAAGGTCAGGGTGAAGTCTTCAATCAAGAGTCCCGGCAGTCGGCTGCTGCCGGTTGAGCGGGCATGATAGGTGTTGGGATCGAGCAGATAGTCACGCTCGGCGGTGATGCCAATCAGGTTTGTCCCCAGCATGCGATAGAGCGATTCGTCAAACCGCATCACATTGAGCGGCGCTTGAATCTCACCATTTTCCACCCAGAAGGTGGCAAACCGGGTCATGCCGGTCATGCGGCAGGCCGCCCGGTCCGAATAGTTCAGATACCATAAATTGTTGATATAGAGGCCGGTGTCCAGTTGCGTCAGCAGCGTATCCTGCGTCAACTCCCCTGCGGCCATCTCAATGGATTCGGCCGCCTCCCAACTCGATGCCCCATTGGTTGCCACATCATATTCCTTGGCAGACCGGGGCGACACCAGACAGTCTCCCCGGCGACCGTGGGTGATGAGGCGGACCTGATCCGGTTTGCGAAAGCCGTCCTCCTGAAAGTTCGGAGCCACTCCGTCCCGCGTATTTTCAATAAGCGTGACAGCAGGGTGCAGTTCCGCCCCCTCCTGTGTCATCTTGATCAGCGGCGTTTGTTTTGTCTCTTGCTCCTTGAGGCCGAATCCACCCCAATTCAGCAGTTCCATGATTTCACACACGGCCGGGGGCGCGAGATACACCCGGTAGCGACCCGGCGGAATGGTCTTGGCCGGCAGGGAAAGCGCGGACAACTGTTGGGCTGCGGTATCGACCTTGTGTTGAAAGACGTTCGGATGCCACACAAAGCCGGCATCCGCCGTTTTCACTGCTTTGTCCCCACTCAGATAGAAACTCCAGTCTGCACTATAGGTATAGGTAGAGAACCAGTTGCGTTGGCCAAAGGAATTGGCAAATCCCGCGTGTATGCCGCCGGCCGCGTAAAAGCCAACCAGGTCCCGCCCCTGTCCGGCCTGTAGGACGGCGTCGACAATCATCCCGCGTTCTTCCGGCAGCCGGTTCTCACCGTGATGTTCGCTCGATTGGACTTCGGTCGCGTACAGTAAATGCGGGTCTTCGGGCAGATAGGGAAGCTGGGTACGCAGACTGTCCAGCACGGCGCGGGCACGCCGACTGTCCACGGTAAAGTCGCCGCACAGGCTGATATCTCCGGCTGCGTGGCGCTGCCCGACAATGAGTTCAATGGCGATGGAACGTTGCGCCACCGTTCCCGCCTGGCGGATGGCGCTGTGATTGAAGCGAACGAAGTCTGAGTCCTCAGCCGTAAAATTGCACAGCGCGTGCTCCTCTCCGGTCAGATGGCCGATGATGAAGTCAGCAAGCTGGTAGAAATACTCCTGCATCTTCGTGGGTCCTTTGGGTCCTTTGAGTCCTTTGGGTCATTGGGTCCTTTGGGGCTGCCGAGACGCAACAGACTCAACGGACTCAATAGACTCTTTTTTACTCGCCCCCAAAGACCTCAACGTCCGAGAACACGCAGGCCGGAGCGGCATGCCCAACCCGGATGACCTGATTGGGCTCGCCCTTGCCACAGAACGGGGTGCCGAGCACCTCATAACTGTCCAGGTTGCCGACCATGGCCAAGCTGCGCCAGAACGTGGCCGACACGCCCCGATAGTTTGGTTTTTTGACTACCGTTGTCAGCCTGCCGTCTTCAATCAGTTGGCCCCACTCGCAGCCAAACTGGAACTTGTTGCGTGAATCATCAATGGACCAGGAACAGTTGGTCTTCATATACACGCCCCGCTCGATAGCGCCGACCATAGACGAAAAATCGGACGCTCCCGATTCCAGATTCAGATTCGCCATGCGGTCAATCGTCGGCCTGTTCCACGTATCGGCGCGGGCGTTGGCAACGCCGGGCATGCCTAGCCGCGCCTGTGAGACCGCCCCGCCCAGCCCGCGCAGCAGGCGGCCGTTCTTGATCAGGTATTCTTTCCGGGCGGGCTGGCCGTCGTCGTCGAATTGATAGCTGGCATACTGTTCGGGTCGGGAGGGATCAAAGGTGATATCCAACAAGTCCGAGCCGTACTGGTAGGTGCCGAACATGTCCGGCGTCACAAAGCTGGTACCGGCATAGTTCCGCTCATCTCCGAGAATGCGATCAAGCTCAAGCGGGTGGCCGATCGACTCATGAATCTGAAGCATCATCTGATCCGGGGCGAGGAGAACGTTCATCCGTCCGGCCGGACAATCGGGCGCACTCAGGAGTTGGACCGCCTCGGCGCTGAGTTGCGGCGCAACCGTATAAAATCCGGTCTGGTCCAGGACTTCCAGTCCTCCCTGGCGGCAATAGCCGCGTCCGCCGAAGGTCCGCGTGTGCGTCTCTGTCCCGGCGTTGGCGGTGACGCTCAGCATCGGGACGGTATAGCAGCCCCGCTGGCGGATACGGGAATCACTGTTCGTGATATACAGCGTGTCGCTCCGCGTATGCCACAGGCTGGCCTCCCAATCGACAATCCGCTCGTCCGTTTTTTTGTGGGGGGCAAGCCCCCTCTGCAGACGGGTACTCTCCTGCTGGAGCAGCGCGATTTTATCGGCCAGGGAGACAGCGTCCCAGGCGATAGCGACCGGCGTCTCATACTCACCCTGCGGATGGGCAAAGCCCACCTGAGAGAAGTCCGTCACGCTCCGCTCCGCGCTGCGCTGTGCCCACCCCCTGGCGTGTTCGAGCGCGCGCCCTAATCCCGCCTCAGTCAGGTCGCTCGTTCCGGCATAGCCACCGCCACCCTGATGGATGACCGTCACCATAGCCCCCAGGTCATCGCCGTTCGACACGGGCTGCAGGACATCCTGACGGATCGCCAGCGACTCCGAGCGCTCGCGCACAATGCGGAGCGAACAGAAATCGACGCGTGGCATGATGCGCCGAAAGCGTTCGGCTATCTGCTCGTGTTGCTGATCCATGCCTCCTCCGCCCAGGTTATGCCTAGTCGTTTCCTTCCGTGTTCAGAACCACTTCATGGATTTCCAGCACATTCGCGCCGGCAAACATTTCCGCGGGCGGGCGGTTGCTATGGGCGATGCGGAAGGACTCGCTTTTTGTCCAGTCCCAAAACGCCTGCTCGCTCTCCCAATAGGTCTGGACCAGATAAAACCCCTGCTCTTCTTTCTCTTCCCACTCCCCCGTCTGGTGGTTGAACCGACGCTGGACCGGCCGCATCACCAGGTTTTTGATAAACCCTGGGGACTGGTCGATCAGATGGGCTCGGTGCCGAAACCGATCCTCAAAGTCTGCTTCATGTCCCTCAGCAACGGGAATCCGGTTCGTGACAACAAACATCGTATGTGCTCCTCCGCTCGACATCAGAATACGATGTCTCCACTGTAAAAGAGTTACCGAAGAGATGGAAGCACTCCCTGTGCGGTAACGCGACGGGATAACGCAGAAAGCGGCACCGTTCGTTTCCAGTGGGAGAGCGGGAGGAGGGAGAAATTTTCATGTGAGACACGAGCAGCCATTCGCACGGTTGCGCTCAACGCGAAAAAGCAATACAGTCCCATCAGGAAGAAAGGGAGCGGAGACAGTTGCTCCCCTGTCGAGTTGAGCTGGTTCGCACGATCATAAGCCCTGGGGACCTTCTCATATGGTTCTCAGGGCTTTGTACGTTTCAGGAGGTTTTCCTCCCCCAGAAAGGATATCGTATGAAAATCTTTGTTGGTAATCTTCCCTTCAGTACCACGCAGGAAGAGCTCGAAGCCCTCTTCAGCGAATCAGGCGCAGTGGCCTCGGTCAATATCATTACCGATCGGTTCTCTGGAAAATCGCGGGGATTTGGCTTTGTTGAAATGGAAAATCAAGAGGAAGCGCAAGCGGCAATAGAGCGCCTGAACGGCAATGAAATGCAAGGGCGGCCGCTGACTGTCAACGAAGCCCGGCCGCAAAGAGAACGCTCACGAGGCCCGAGGAGGGATGGCGGCGACCGCAATTGGTAGAAAGAGTAAACGTGTCCTCCAAAAACATGCAGATGCTGCTGGACACGTTTACTCTTTGAGGAAAACGGCGCTCGGCTTCTCAGGAGGAGTCCCATGATCAGGGCAAAGGACGGGGATACCGTCCGCGTTCAGTATACCGGCAGACTCGACGATGGGTCAGTCTTCGACTCCTCCGTGGAGCGTGAGACCTTGCAATTTACCATTGGTAAAGGCCAGGTGCTCCACGGGGTTGAGCAGGCCGTCATTGGGATGCGTCCCCAGGAGTCAAAAACAGTCCTCGTTCCGGCGGCGGAGGCCTACGGCCCCCATCGGGACGAGATGACCACTCAGGTCCAGCGCAGTCAATTTCCGAAGAGCGTTGAACTGAAAGTTGGCCAGCGCCTCCAAATCAACCAGAAAAACGGCCAATCGATAGCAGTCTCAGTCCTTGGGCTGTCCGACTCGACCGTCACGCTCGATGCCAACCATCCTCTGGCGGGCAAGGACCTGACGTTTGATCTGCAGCTCGTCGAGATCACCTGATCCCTCCTCCAGACGTAGGCAACAAGCCGGCTCGCGCCGCCCGGTCCGTGAGCGGATAGGCGCTCTGGTAGGCGTGCGTTGCGGCCATTATCAACGAAAGAGGAGGCAGGCCATGCTACAGCGAGTATTTCACGTCAACATCGTGGTAGAGGATCTGGACAGAACGCTCGCGTTTTACTGCGACGTGCTGGGCTTTTCCGTGGTCTACGGCGAGGTCACGACCGACGATCCCATCATCGCCAGAGGTTTTGGCTACGAAGGGAACGGTCGAATGCGCTGGGCGCTCATACGCCTCGGTGACGACGAGGATGCGCTGCTCATCGACGTCGAGCAATGGATCGAGCCCGCGACGACGGGCCGGCCTTACCCCGAGTGCAGCAACAATGGGATCGGGCGCATTGCGCTCAAAGTCGGCGACATTGACAAGGCCTACGGCGATCTAAAGGACAAGGGCGTGGCGTTTCTCTCACCCCCGCAGACGCTGCACTTCCCGGACTTCGGCGATTTCAAGTTCTGCTGCTTCCGGGACCCGGACGGTATCGTTCTCGAGCTCGTCGAAGTCTGAGCGGCGGGTCGCGCGGGGCAGCGCGGCGCCTGGCAACCCGCAACGAAGCGATCGCCAGCATGGAACTCCGCCAGAAGGTCGGGACACTGACCGCCCCCGCCCTGGTCCTGCCGGTCACCCTCTACGACCCGGAAGTCAACTACCGCCGGGTGCGCGGCAAGTGGTGGGGCCTGGGGGTCGAATGAAAAACTCTCACGTGGGAGATGATGGACTATACCCGCGCCAGAAAAGTGCCGATGAGCGATTAGGGGGAAAGGGAACCAACTGATGAGGGTTCATGAAAGTATGGCATATTCCCAATAATCCTTTCTTTATTGATTAAAGTAAGGCAAATCAATATACTAAAAGGCATTAGGGGCGTAGTTATGATTGAATCCTCCGTCACGAAGAAGGGCCAAACGACACTGCCCAAGCCCGTTCGGGAGTCACTCGGCCTGCAAGCCGGGGACCGGGTTCGCTACATCATCACCGAAGGCGAGGTGCGTATTCTGCCCGTGCGTCCCATCAGCCGGCTGTTCGGCGCCCTACGGCATGACGGCTCCGCCGTCACGTTGGAGGAAATGGAGCAGGCCGTAGCCGACGGGGCGTGTGAGGGATGATCGCACTCGACACCAATGTCCTCGTGCGCTATCTGGTCCGCGACGATGTACAGCAAGCAGACGCCGCCCGTGCGCTCCTGGAATCGCTCACGACCGAACGTCCCGGCTACATCTGCCGTGAGGTGATGGTCGAACTCGTCTGGGTACTGGAACGGGCCTACGGCTTTTCCCGTGACCGGATTGCGACGATATTGGAAGAACTCGTGGCGACCGAGGGTCTCGTGATTGAGGAGGCCAACGATGTCGCCCGTGCGGCTTTGCGATACCGGACGGCTGGCGTGGGATTCTCCGACCTGATGATCCTGGCGGCGGCCGAACGGTCTGGAGCCCAGCCGCTGTACACCTTCGATCAGAAGGCCGCACGGCTTGAGGGTGTATCGCTGCTGTAGCGTCTCCGCTAGTTTCGGAGGATACTGATGAAGTCGTTCGTTCTAACTCTTGGACTTCTCGCTATCTTGTCGAGAGTCGCCTATGCCCAAGAATATCCTGACATCTCCCTCGAGAAGTTGCTGTCCAAATCCCTGCAAACACAAATGGGACTTCAGAAGCTTACCTCCGACGAGCGTGACAAGATTCGCATCCAGTTAATAGAAATGTATTTGAAGGGAGTTGAAGAAGGTAGGAAGCAAGTATCCACAGTTGGTAGCCTTCCGAGAGTCATAGAAAGCAAGATTGATGGTGAATTTGAAGGATGGG
>WTHD01000354.1 GCA_011523265.1 Candidatus Binatota bacterium | reverse complement strand
CAGGAGTTATTGGGGCATTCCAGCCTGTCCACCACACAGCGCTACACCCACGTCAATTTAGACCGGCTCACCCAAGTGTATGACAAGGCACACCCGCGGGCCTAAGCTGACCCGCTCTTGTAGCCCATCCCTTGCATCCTCTATGGCGTGGCCTGCAATAGTTCATTCAAGACCCTATGCTATGAATATCCGGTGGTTGGAGGACATACGGTGAACGCACCCATGCATGGAACAACTATTCTCACCGTCCGCCGTGACGGCAAGGTTGCCATGGCGGGAGACGGGCAGGTCAGCCTTGGAGACACTGTCGTCAAGCACGCCGCACGGAAAGTACGCCGCTTGTATAAGGATCGTATTCTGGCAGGCTTTGCAGGCGGGACGGCGGATGCCATTACCCTGTGTGAAAAATTCGAAGGCAAGCTGGAAGAATATAATGGCAACCTCCGGCGGGCCGCAGTCGAGTTGGCCCGGGACTGGCGGGCGGACCGGGTCTTACGGCGCCTTGAAGCGCTGATGGCGGTCGTTGATCATGAGTCATCTCTACTGATCTCCGGGAGCGGAGATGTGCTTGAACCCGACGACGGCGTTCTGGCCATTGGATCGGGCGGCAATTATGCCCTGGCAGCAGCCCGCGCGTTGATCGCCCATACGCCTCTGGAGGCGGTCCGGATTGTTGAGGAGGCCATGCGCATCGCCGGCGCTATCTGCGTGTACACCAACGATCAGATTGTAGTGGAGGAACTATAAGATGACGGATGTCGTCAACGGAACGCCTGTCCTCGTTCAAGACGCAGGCCCCCCGGTTATGACCCCGCGAGAAATCGTCTCCGAGCTGGACCGGTATATTATTGGCCAGGCGAAGGCCAAACGTTCCGTTGCGATTGCGTTGCGGAATCGCTGGAGACGGCAGCAAGTCCCGGAAGATTTGCGTGACGAGATTGCCCCGAAAAACATTCTGATGATCGGTCCGACCGGAGTCGGCAAAACCGAGATCGCCCGCCGCCTGGCGCGTCTGGCCCAGGCGCCGTTTATCAAAGTGGAGGCCTCAAAGTTTACCGAGGTCGGCTATGTGGGACGCGATGTCGAATCTATGGTGCGGGACCTGACAGAACTGGCCGTCGGCCTGGTCAAGCAGGAGGAAAAGGAGCGGATTCAAGTCAAGGCCCATGCTCAGGCGGAAGAGCAACTCCTCGACCTTCTACTTCCTCCAACTCCGTCCGCATCCAGCCTGAGTGAGGAGGGAGCCACTAGCGCCAGGCACAGCACACGAGAAAAAATGCGCCGCATGCTCCACGAAGGGAAGCTGGACGAGCGAGAGGTAGAGCTTGAAATTACCCGCTCCGCCGCCCCCTTTGTCGAAGTCATGGCTCCTCAGGGCATGGAAGAAATGGAGAACCAGCTCAAAGAGATGTTCTCCAATATGATGCCCAAGCAAACCAAGAAACGCCGCGTGAAGGTCCCGGAAGCGCTCGAGATTCTGACGGTCGAAGAGGCCGATAAGCTGGTTGATATGGACGCGGTTGTCCAGGAGGCCATTCGTCGGGTCGAGCAGACTGGCATCATCTTTATTGACGAAATCGATAAAATTGCCGGCCGAGAGAACACGCACGGCGCAGATGTCTCCCGCCAGGGTGTTCAGCGTGACCTGCTGCCGCTGGTCGAAGGCTGCACCGTTAACACTAAGTATGGCATGGTCCGTACCGACCACATCCTTTTTGTTGCGTCGGGCGCATTTCATACCGCCAAACCCTCAGACCTGATTCCAGAGTTTCAGGGGCGTTTCCCGATTCGCGTGGAACTGGAATCTCTGACGCACGGAGACTTTGTTCGGATCCTGACCGAACCCAAAAACGCATTGCTGACCCAGTATGTCGCCTTACTCGATACAGAAGACGTCAGGCTCAACTTTACGACCGACGCCGTAGAACAGATTGCCCAGATTGCCGCTACCGTGAATGAACGGACTGAGAACATCGGGGCACGGCGACTGCATACGGTAGTCGAACGGCTGGTCGAGGACCTCTCCTTTGACGCGCCAGAATTGAGCGGGCGAGAGCTGCCGATTGATGCCAATTATGTCCGGGACAAGCTGGATGCGATCGTCAAAGATCAGGACTTGTCCCGCTATATTCTATAGACATTGCAGAACCGCCCCTCCTTGGAAGGAAAGAGGGAACACAAGAAAAAGGGGCGGCTCCCGCAAAGAGTGGACGTGTCCTCCAATAGACATGCAGATGCTGGACACGTTTACTCTTCCGCCCCTTTCAGTCCGTCCTGTTCCTCCAGTCGGCTTTCAACACCCCTTATTTTGAGAGATTCACAGCCCCTCGGCCAAGCTGAACGGGAGCGGTGACCCGCATCTCCTTCTGATCTGTTGAGCTGGACATAAACTCCATAGTGAAGCCCTCCGCGTCGATATCGAGATGCTTCCGAATTGCGGCAAGGATGTCTTTCCGCAAGGCTTCCTTCTTTTCTCCGGTCAAACCAAGTCGGTCGTCTTGTAAGACCAGGAGGAGGCGGCTCTTTGCCGCATTCTTACTTCCACTTCCGCCCTTACCAAAAAAAAGCTGGATGCGTTCCGTTAATGTCATAGCTTATCTCCCAAAGATAAATTTCCCGATTCGCTGGGCGAAACTGGAGTGGCCGTTCAACTCGGGAATCGGAACGTCTTCCCCAAGAATCCTGCGCGCGATACGCCCGTAGGCATCACCAGACGGCGAGCCGCCATTCAGGACGACCGGGGTCCCCTTGTTACCGGCAATCACGACTGCTTCATCTTCGGGGACAATCCCCAGGAGACGGATGGCCAAGATGTCCAACACATCTTGTTGGTCGAGCATGTCCCCCCGCTTTACCATGGCCATAGATATACGATTGATAATAAGCTGAGGCTCACCGAGCGAGCTCTGCAGCAGACCAATGACCCGGTCTGCATCACGGACCGGAGAGACATCTGGTGTCGTCACCACAATCGCCTCATCTGCCGCCGCCACCGCGTTTCGGAACCCCTGCTCAATCCCGGCCGGACAGTCTATGAGGACAAAATCGAATTCCTCCTTCAACTGCACAGACAGGTCACGCATCTGGTCGGCATTAATCGCCTCCTTCTGATCAATCTGCGAGGCTGGAATCAGAAAAAGGTTCGAAATCCGCTTGTCCTTGACCAGCGCCTGCCTCGGCTGACAGCGCCCGCTCACCACGTCAACGATATTGTAGACGACCCGGTTTTCGA
This sequence comes from Candidatus Binatota bacterium, assembly GCA_011523265.1. GTDB lineage: Bacteria > Desulfobacterota > Binatia > Bin18 > Bin18 > Bin18. The sequence continues at coordinate 7,002 of WTHD01000354.1, read as the reverse complement.
CCCCCATAATAAGGTCAAGGTTGCGCAACCCGATGTCCCCATCAATCATCACAACCTTTTTCCCCTGGCTGGCGAGACCAAGGCCGATATTTGCGGTCGCGGTCGTTTTCCCGACCCCTCCCTTGCCCGAGGTAACGACGATAGCTCGTCCACTCATGGCGCACCTCTCCTATAACTTCCCGTTATACGGTTCAATCACGATCTGGTCATCCAGCACCCGAGCGACTTCCGGGTGGTGGACACCACGATGGTTCTGCCCTTCTTCTGGGATGGCGATCAGGGGTCCAATTCTGAGCTGTAACGGCGTCAGGTTGAGCGCGAGAACCACAGCCCTGTCGTTATCGGGATAGCCAGCGTGAACGACTCCGCGTAGCGTGCCTATCACGACCACATCTCCACCCGCGATGATTTCCGCCCCTTGGTTCACATCACCAGCCAGGATTACATCTCCGTCAAAAACTTCCTTCTGTCCACCCCGCATCCCGTGGCGCAGATATGATGCCCGCTGTCCTTCAGGCGGAATAGTGTCTTGATCCGTTTTTTCCTTCCGGGGCGACGGCAGATTCTCCCGGACGGACAGCCCTTCCTTATATAACATCTTCCTGCTAGCAGCATTGTTTGAAACCACATAGCGCAGCAGCACCTCTTCTCGGTGGAGGGCCTCCTTCAGGTGCCACCATTCTTCTTTTTGCAGGAAACGGTCCCCAAAGTGCAGTACGAGAGGGGAGCCGCGAAAGAAACCATTCGCCCGCGCTAATTCTTCCTCAACCGCTGCAACGACATCGACAAACGGAGCATGGTCATCGAAGAGAAGAGTAGGACCTTCCTTGAGTCCTTTTATGGAAAATAACGAGGTTCCCCCCTGTGACACGACCAACTCCACCCGCTCGTTCGTTTGGATGCTGGTATAGTTGATTCCAGACCATCCACAATGTCCTGTAGCAGAAAAATATATAGTCCACAACATCTAGTAGCTCGCCTTTTTCCCACCGAGAAAGTTTAACCCTGTTTTCAGGCCGGGTTGAGACGGGTATAGTGTCCGCTTCAAGTTTACGGAAACACCTGTAAGAGCAATCGGAGAGAAGACCAGGAGAGACCATGCATAGGGAAAGAGATCAGGAAATTCGTCGACGCCGCAAACGCCGCGAAAAAGCACTCAAGCGCCGCATCAAAGAACTCAAGGCAGAGGCGAAGGTCAGAAAGGCCGCAGCTTCGTAATTCTTCCCCTCCGTCAGCCTCAGACAGAGAGCGGTCAAGGCTTTAGCGAACGCGGATTTGAAAGCGGGTCATACTCGACCGAAGGGCGACCGCGTCTGGCCGAATTTCGACGACCGTATAGCCGCCAATAGCATCGCCTTCGTGGACAAGGGTTAACGGGCTCCCCCCGACCCTGACAAAGGCTTTTCGTCGTGCAGACTCGGGTGACCACTGAAGAAAGCTGACCGCTGAATTGGCTGGGGCTGGATCATAGACATCTTCCGATTCGTCCGGCTCTGCTATATCTACCGGCTTCCCTGACGCAAGCGGCTGTTCTTGTTCAGAGCGCTCCGCCTCTCCAGCCTGCTTCTCGTGTCCACTCTCCAGGGTGATCTCAAGCCCTTCACCTGCCGTCTCAGAAACGTGCTGGACGCTGTCTTCACGCTCTCGAGGTGCTTGGTCAGCTTTCTCTCCAGTTGGCTCGGAAAATCCCTGAGGGGTGGCGTCCACAAGCGACGTGTGCAGCGCGACTTGGGGCGAGGAGACGAAGGGGGAATCCTGGAGAGGCGGCGGCTCTGAGAGGACAAGGGGGTGCTCGGGCGGCAAGGGGGCAGTGCCACTCCCTATTCTTTTCCGTTCTTCTTGGCCTTGCCCCCCCGTGACGGTAGAGGCTATTTTCTCGGGACCTCCAGAATTTTCAGGTACAACCGGTAGCGGAAAGCGGCGTTCCGCTTCTTTTGAGAGGCGATGAGGCGTTTCTCCTTCTGCTGGAAGGATTTCTTCCTGACGGGTCATCCATACACCTACGATGAATCCTACCAGAAGAAAACTCACACCAGCCGTCCATAGCCGGGACCGGTATGGAGGGGCAGGAGAGAGCGGTCGAGGAGGGCTCACCAGTATGCGGGCCCGGACCTTGCCGCTTTGCCCGTGTCTTTCTCCTTCAATTTTTCTGAGAGCGTCAAGGATCGTGCTCATGCGTCCTTCCCCATAGGCTCCAGTTGCTCGATGGGCTCGACCCTCTCTCCACGAAGAGGAAGGGCTGTTCCTTGCCGCACCCCCGTTGGGAGCTGAACGGCGAATGCACCCTCCACCCTCTCTCTTCGACTCAGACTCGGCGGCGTATACTCGGGCAGGCGACGATACAGGAGAATCAGGGTCTGCGGCCCAACGATCCCGTCGGGGACAAGGCGCTGCATTTTCTGGAATTGCGCTACCGCGTCCTGCGTTTGTGGCCCAAAAAACGGCGTCGGCTCTCCCGCCTGATGGACGAGCAGGGTTCCCATATGGGACGGCGTGGGGACGTTGGCCAATAAGGTTTGCAATTTCTCGACCGCTGGGCCTCTACTGCCCAGAGCCAGGGTTGTTCGGATCTCTTCGTAGTTTTTCCAAAAGACGTGCGCTTCCCGGAACCAGCGCTGCGTAATCGCTTCGAGTGGCACGACGTAATCTCTCTCCAGCCGGATACGGCAGTGGGTATCTGTCATCTGGCGGATCAAAGCAAAGCGCGTCTGCTGAGAAGGTGGAACAGTCAAACCGATCATCACTGGCAGGTCCAGCAGGGTCAGGAGGCGGAGGTCGCTCCGCACAGGCAGATACTCAAGCCGACGAGCAGCGGCAATGGCGGCAAGGTCGAGTTTGCCGCCTTGCCACTCAATTTTTTCCAAAGGCGACCCCTGCCACGTAGCAATCAGCTCGCGTGTTGCTCGCACCGCACTGGACAGCGTCTCGTCCTGCTGGAGCGCGTGGAATAAGTCCTGAGGGGAGGAGGGTGCAACGGCAAGGTCTCCGACCCGTGGCTCCAAGGTGGAGGGCGGCGTTTCCGCCCCTTTCTGTTCTTCCTGAGAAACGCCGGGCCGCGTTTCCAGTACGGGAAAAATGTCCGCTGGAGGAGGGCGTTGTGCCTCTTCGCGGGATGCCCACATATCCAGTTGATTCCACGCCGCAGGAATATCAAGGCTTCCCCAGACCAGCAGGAAGCCGCCAACAACGAGTGCAATTGCCGCAGTGGCCGGTGCCCAGCGAAAGCGCGGGCTACGAGTCGTATGACGACGCAACTCCTTGATCGCCTGCCGAATCGTCTTTGGTCGTATGCACGACTCTTCTTGAGTATAGCCAACCAGTAGCGCACGGTGGCACAGGATATTGATGAGTCGTGGGATACCGCGCGAAAAACGGTACACCTGCCGCAGGGCCGCAGGCGAAAAAAGCGAGACTTCTCGGCCGTCTCCGGCGACGCTGAGTCGGTGTCGGACATAGGCCGCGGTTTCTTTTACACCCAGGGGCTCAAGGTGCCAGCGTATGGTCACGCGCTGGTCGAGTTGAGCAAGTTCTGGCTGGGCCAGAATTTCACGCAACTCTGGTTGTCCGGCAAGAATGATGTGCAGCAGTTTTTCTTGTTCGGTCTCAAGGTTAGAGAGGAGACGGAGCTGTTCTAAAACCGCCGCTGTCAGGTTCTGGGCTTCATCGATAATCACCACCACCCGTCGTCCCGCAGCCTGTTGGGCGAGAAGAAAACGGTTGAGTTCGTCGGTTAACTCTCTTTTGCTCGTCGAGTCGGCCGATAGTCCCAGGTCAGCATTGATCGCTTGTAAGAGCTCGACATCGGACAGCGCGGGATTAAAGAGATACGCCAGTGTTGTCGACGCATCCAGATCGCCCGCCAGGGTCCGCAGGAGCGTCGTTTTCCCCGCGCCAATTTCTCCGGTCAGGACCACCACGCCATTGCCCTCATGCACCCCAAACAGGAGGTGACCAAGGGCCTCCTGGTGATTGGCGCTCAGAAAGAGGTAACGCGGGTCTGGGGTGAGGCGAAACGGATTTTCCTGAAAACCGTAAAAGGCTTCATACATAGGCGTCTGACAGACAGTCTCGCAGGACTCTCTTTCCATAGTGAGCGTGGCTCAGTATGGAGTCAAGAGCAAAGCCGGACAATTGCCTTCGGATAAGAGATTCGGTAGAGTGGGACGGCACATGGATCACGCGAGAGACCCACGGTATGCCGCCTCAGGCGTCGATAGCGCACAGGCCGAAGTGGGCTTAAATCGACTCCGTGCCTGGGTCGAACAAACCTTCTCCTTTCACCCCACCGCTCGACCCGCTCTGCCTCTTGGATATTTTGCCAACATCATTCGTCTCGACGCGCTCAACCTCGGCATTGGCATTACCACCGATGGGGTCGGGACCAAACTCCTGGTGGCAGAGCTGCTGGGGAAATACGATACGGTTGGCATTGACTGTATCGCCATGAACGTCAACGACCTGTTGTGCGTTGGCGCGACCCCCATCTCGTTTGTTGATTATGTTGCGGTCGAGAGCTTGCAGCCGGATGTGCTCGACGCCTTGGGTCAAGGTCTGCATCGTGGAGCCGAGCAGGCCAGAGTCAATATTGCCGGCGGAGAAATTGCGCAACTCAGGGAGATGGTTCACGGCGTTCGGGACGGCGTCGGGCTGGACCTCGCCGGTACCGCCATCGGTACGGTTCCGCTTGACCGTATTATTATCGGCAAAGAGGTCGAGCCAGGCGATACGCTGATCGGGCTTGCCAGCAGCGGCATCCATAGTAATGGCTTAACCTTGGCCCGACAGGTGCTGTTCAAAGACGCCCGACTCAAGGTCGATAGCTATCTGCAAGAACTTGGACGCACCGTCGGAGAAGAACTGCTGGAACCAACCCATATTTATGTTCCAGAAATCACCGCCATGTTTGCGGCTGACGTTCAACTCAAAGCCCTTATTCACATCACCGGGGACGGCTTCTTCAATCTTACTCGGACCGCGGCCGCAGTGGGATATCATATTCATACCCTTCCGCCGCCACCGCCGCTCTTCACGGTGTTGCAGGACGTTGGACGAATCACCGACGCGGAAATGTACCAAGTCTACAATATGGGGATTGGCTTCTGCGTCGTGGTTGCTGAGGCCGAGGCTGACCGCGTGATACAGATTGCGGACGATCATAGCGTCCAGGCTTGGCGTCTCGGCACGACGGTCGCCTCTCCGGAGCGGACGATCATCATCGAGCCTCGGAACCTCAAGGGCACGGCGGGCCGCTTCGAGCCACTGGAATGACGCCAACGCTATGACCGATGTCAACGACCCATATAGCCTTGCCAGCCTCAATCGCGAATCGCTCCTTGAACTGACCGTCGTCGGCCGAAAGACGGGCACCCCACGCACGGTCAAAATCTGGTTTGTCACAGCCCAGGACAAAATCTATGTCTCGTCCGGTCGGGGCTCGAACTCGCAGTGGGTCAAGAACCTGAAACAAACGCCGACCGTCACCTGTCAGATAGGTTCAACCCGCTTCCAGGGCATCGCGGTCTGGCTGGAGGAAGGGCAGGTCCGGGATACTATTTTCCCGCTCTTCTTTCGTAAATATTTCCTTGCCCGCGTCTTTCGCTGGATCGGCTGGTATAAAGAGGCCTTCGCTTTTGAGATCACCCCGCAGCAAGCCCGGGGCTGACTCCGCTTTTGCAGACAGGCTCGCCTGAGTATTCTGTCCCCTAGTCGGTCATCACATCCAAACGCAGACAGAGTTCGGTCAGCGCGGGATGGTTCTCAACTGTTGCCTGGCCTTCGGGGATGGCCTTGTCGTACAGGAAAAATAATTGTCCGTAGACGGCCAGGTCGGCAACGCTGGGCTGCTCCAGACCAAAGAAGAAGGGACCACGCCCGACCATTTTGACCAGGGCCGCGAGGTGTCCATCGAGTTCGTGTACCAGCACGTCCGCGGGCAGCCGGCCCGTCCCCTGTGCCCGAACCTGTGACCGCATCAGGCGTGGAGCCATGACCCTGACGAGAGGACGCAGCAGCGGCGGTGCGGCGGACACAAAGGTCTGGAGCGCGCGTTTGGCATTGGCCGGGACTGTCCACCGCAGAGCCATGCCATACCAATACAAGGACTCGTCCGCCCAATCCTCAATCAACCGTTGTTGCGCGGCAATAAGTGGGTCGGCTGACAGCAACGGCGGGCGCGGCTGGTAGGCGTCAAGCGCACGCAGGATAAAGGTTGAATCAAAAAGCAGCCGCCCGTCCAGCTCAAGCGCCGGCATCTTGCCCGTCGTGGGATTATGCCGACGGAGGTCCTGAAACGTGTGGGGCTCGTGGATCTCGAACGGCAGGCGTTTCAGCATCAGGCCCCGATAGACTTTCTCTACAAAAGGTGAGCGTCGTGAGCCGTGGAGAATAATTCTGTGGTGGTCGGCCATCGACCTTAACGCAGACCGCGAAAGAACGTCCGCATATCTTCTACCAGCAACGCGGGCTGCTCCATGGCCGCAAAATGGCCGCCGGCCGGCATGTCAGTCCAGTGCTGCACATTATACGCCCGCTCGGCCCACTCCCGCGGCGGGCGGGCAATCTCTTTTGGAAAGGCGGCGACCCCGGTGGGGGCACTCACCTTTTCGTCTTTTCCCAGCCGCCACGGATGGTGCCGCTCTTCATAATAAATGCGGGAGGCCGAATGGAAGGTTTGCGTGACCCAGTAAATCATGACGTTGGTCAGCAGTTGGTCTTTGGTATAGGAGTTTTCCGGATTCCCGTCACAGTCACTCCAGGTCCGAAACTTTTCAACGATCCAGGCGCATACTCCAACGGGCGAGTCGTTGAGCGCAAAGCTCAAGGTCTGGGGCTTGGTGCCCTGAATTTCCTGGTAACCACGCTCCTCACGTTGCCAGGCTCTCGCACTTTTCAGAAATTCCTCTTCCGCGGGACTCAAATTCTGGCGGTTGGCCGGATGAGGCGCAATCCCGACCATATTGAGATGCACACCGATCAGCTGTTCAGGATAGGCATAGCCCAGCC
>WTHD01000166.1 GCA_011523265.1 Candidatus Binatota bacterium | reverse complement strand
CGCATCTAAGACCTGTAACTCCCTCAAGCTCCTGCAGCTTAAGGGAGGACGGGGTTAAGGCAAACGACTTCCCGCGACTGACTAATCGGTTACGGGGGGCGCAGAAATGAAATTGCCGCCTGCCCCCGGGGGTGCAGAAATGAAATTACCGCCTGCTCCCGGGCGACTTCCCGCCGCGGCGGATTCGGGAAAGGGTGGTGCAGAAACGAAATTACCACCTGCCCCAGCATAGCCTGAGATCTTCTTCTGCAGATTCGGGCCCATTGCCGCGCCTGCCGAGGCCTGCTGGTCCTTAACGGAAATTCCCAACTTCTCCCGGAGCTTGCGTACTCTCAAATCTTCCATAGGTCACCTCGTTCGTGGTCTGTCAAACACGGGCTGATTCTACACCGTCATCCTGGTATTGTCAATCTGTTTACCAGCTACCATTCCCGTGGCGGACAATCAGAATATGACGCTCAACGCCCCGTGCGAGGAGAGGGACTCCATGTCCAGCACGGCCCGACGGTAGGCAATTTTCAACGCTCCGCCGCACTGTCGCAGAGTGTAGTCAATGTGCCCTACGTAAGGTGCGCCGTCTCCGGCGCGGAACCGGTAGACGAGCACGTTCGATGTGACCGAAAGCTCCCGATTGCCTGTTTCCCGGACGCGTACGTTGGATATGAACCGGCGGGTCCGTGACCGCGGGTTCTCGCGGTGGGCGTGACGGCTCTTCAGGCGCTCGGCCCGGGCACGCAAGCGCGTAATGTCGTCGTTAATGAACACCATGTCGTGCTTAGGGTCCCCCTGCGGCAGATCAGTCGTAGGAACCACGTAGCGGGCATCCTCGGTAAACAGATCGACCCAATCGTCCAGGCGCCATTCATCAAGCAGGGCCGCCTCACAGTACAGAAAATTCTCGACCCGCTCCCGCAGCGTTGCACTGCAATCAGCCGTCATCTTTCACTCAGACCCGTCACTTGCGCGGGCGCCGGCCACTTGCGATGCCGCGCTGGCCCCCGAGTCAGCGGACTTCGCCGTCCCGAACATCAGCCTCATTCAGGCCGAGCATGTACGCATGCCATTGCCGCCAGAACCCCCTCATCTGCAACTCGTCGTCCCCGTGCGGGATCGGCCTGAGCATGCCTCTTGAAAGGTCCGACCACTCCATTGCCGTCGCGCCGAAACCCTCCTGGCACGACTCCAGCGCTTCCACGTCGTCCGGCGTGGCGAATCCGCCCGGTCCGAGGAACGTCAGGAAGCTGTCCAGCCGCTTGGCCAGCATTGCCTCGGACTCCCCTTTCGGGACAAGGTGCCACGCGGTTACGTCCATCCTGTCCGGAGCCACGGGCTCGAAATACCTGACGGTGATGGCCATGATGTCGTTGATCACCAGGTTGGGAAAGATCAGCAGGTTGCGGGTGACGTCTGCCAGGCGGCAGGCGCGCTCTTCCCCGTACTTTTCCACCAGCCGTTCGCGCGCCAACCTCATCGGCTCCCGGGCGTCCTCGCCGAACAGCGCGTGCCAATACGCGGTCGGACGGCCATACCGCGCCGGGGTCTCGGCGACGCAGTGGCCGTTTCCGAGCGATTTCCCAACACCCCCGGGGCGTGCTGTCACAGGTTCGACGGTGTCATCGGTCCCCAGACCGTCGATGTACGCTACATACGTACGGTGAGTCGTCTTCAGGTGATACTGGTCGAGGCCGTTTTCGGCGAGGAGCTTCCAGTTGGCCTTTATCGCGTATCTGTTGGAACCGGAGATTACCCGCATCCCTGCATCCGCCTGGTCCACTATCAGGTCCAGGTACTCCATGGCGCCTCCGAGGTACGTCGTCAGTTCATCGGCATCGGCGTCGAAGTTGACGAAGTAGAAGCCGCGATAGCTTCCCACTTTCGGCGGTTCTTTCAGGCTCAATTCGCTCCGGTCGAAGCAAGGGCCGTAGGCATCTTCGCCGGGCAACCCTGTGAGTTCTCCTCGAGTGTTGAAAGACCAGCCGTGATAGAAGCACTGCAGAGTCTTCGCGTTTCCCGAGTCCGCACGGCAGATCAACGATCCGCGGTGGGGGCAGGAGTTGAAAAACACCCTGACTTGGCCATCGTGGTCCCGGATAAAGAACAGGGGTCGGCCCGCAACGG
>WTHD01000080.1 GCA_011523265.1 Candidatus Binatota bacterium | reverse complement strand
GTTACATGCAGGGGTGCAGCCAGACGGGAGCATAGTCAGGAACCACCGGCAAGTCAACGACTGGCGCGGCTGTGAGCGCCTCGTGTCTTCAGAACAAAGCTCGTCGGGACGCGCCATGACGCTGTGAATGTCTTGTGTGAAGGCCATCCGTGGCGTAAGCATGAGCGGAGAAAAGCGGAGCCCCCCATGCCGTCAGCGGTAGAACAAACACGTCGTGAGGTGTCACACGCCATCCCGGCGAAGAGAAAATCGCAGCTCGGTCAGTTTTTCACGCCGGCGAGAACGGCTCGGTTCATGGCCGGACTGTTTGTCCAGACACCGAACAGCTCCTGTCATCTGCTCGACGCCGGCGCCGGGATCGGCTCGCTGAGTGCCGCCTTTCTGGAGAGATTGACCGCCGGCGGCCTCGACTATCAACACATCACAATCGACGCTTTCGAGCGCGACGAGTCCCTCCACCCCTATCTACACAAAACGCTGGAGGAGTACCGGCAGTCTCTCGATAGCGTGTCACACGTCAGGGGGGGCGACTTCGTAGAAATCGCGGTTGAATCAATGTGCGGGAGTCTTTTTGCCCCAACTCTTCCCCGCTATACCCACGCCCTCCTGAACCCGCCGTACAAAAAAATACGGAGCGATTCGGCAGCCCGCAGGGCCTTGCGCAGAGCCGGCATAGAGACGGTCAACCTGTACTCAGCCTTTGTCGCCGTGTCTCTCGCCCTGCTTGCCCATCGCGGCCAGCTTGTCGCAATCATACCGCGTAGCTTCTGCAACGGTCCCTACTATCGGCCTTTTCGCGAGTTCGTTCTGGAGCGTGCGGCAATCCAACACCTGCACTTATTCGTCTCACGCAACACGGCCTTCAAAGATGACGGCGTCCTGCAAGAAAACCTCATCCTCCGGTGTGAGCGAGGCGCACCGCAGGGCGAGGTCACGGTGACAAGTTCAACCGATGACAGTTTCACCGATTTACAGACCGACACCTATCCCTTTGAACGCATTGTCCTTCCAGATGATCGTGAGCGCTTCATCCATATTCCCCACTCGCCCAGACAGCCTACGCTTGAGGAATCGCCGACGGCTCGCTCTTCCTTGAGTGAGCTTGGTATCAGCGTGTCCACCGGTCCTGTTGTCGATTTCCGTCTCAAACCCTACCTGCGCGACATGCCCCAGGCGGGGACCGTCCCGCTGCTCTACCCCGGTCACTTCAGAGGACACACCATCCACTGGCCGAAGCCTGACTTAAAGAAGCCGAACGCCATCGTGCATAATGCCGAGACGGACAAATGGTTGTATCCGAACGGCTGGTATTGCGTGGTCCGCCGCTTTTCCTCAAAAGAAGAGAAGCGCCGGATCGTGGCCAGCGTTGTGCAGCCACATCATTTTCCCAAGGCCGAACTGCTGGGTTTCGAGAACCATCTGAACGTATTTCATGAGCGCAGGCAGGGTTTGCCCGAATCCCTCGCCCGTGGCCTCGCCATCTTTCTGAGCACGACCGCCGTCGACGAGACATTCCGCCGCTTCAATGGTCACACCCAGGTCAACGCAACAGACCTGAGACTTCTGAAGTACCCCAGCCGCGCAGCCTTAACAGCTCTTGGCGAGTGGGCCACGAATTGCGGCGAACTCAGCCAGGCCGCGGTCGACGAACGCGTGTTGCATGGGAGCCGAGTAGTAGGTCGGATTAGCGGAGCGTAATCCGACAAGTACGGGATGTCGGGTTACGCCTACGGCTAACCCGACCTACACGGCTTCGCAAACTTCCAGATATGTTCTCTGCTGTGTCCACGTCGTCTACCCAATGTTGCTCCGGCTCCAACGACTACAGTCGTGCCTTGCCAACATGTAGTATCAGAGTATCCTCAGGGATGACATCATCATGGACTGTGAAGTCAATTTCGATACTTCGAATTGACGACTCCGAGCAGGGGATACGCGTGAGTTTGGTGCCTTCTTGGGGTGGCTCGGTACTCTCTGAACAATTCACGGGAGTAAAAGCCGTCGAGTCATCGTACAGACCTGCTTCGTTCAGTGCACCATGCAGAGCCGTCCTGGCTTCGGAGGTCCTTGGTGTTTCTACCTTGCCCGATATTAACCACACACCGTGGTCGCGTGTCTC
>WTHD01000258.1 GCA_011523265.1 Candidatus Binatota bacterium | reverse complement strand
GGCTTGAGGGCCAGAAGACCATCTCGATTGAGATTGTTCAACAGTTTGACTGGGAAGTCCCCGATGTGGTGATCGTCCCCGGAGGAAATCTGGGCAACGTCACGGCAATCGGGCGTGGCTTCCTGCTCATGCAGGAACTTGGGCTGATTGATCGCCTGCCCCGTCTGGTCTGTGCCCAGGCCGAACGCGCCAATCCATTATACAAGAGCTTTACCGCCGGCTTTAAAAAATATCGTTCGGTCAAAGCCAAAAAAACTCTGGCGTCAGCCATTCAGATCGGGAACCCGGTCAGCGTGCATAAGGCCATTCGGGTTCTCCAGACCTTCGATAGCATTGTTGAGCAGGCCAGCGAGGAAGAGCTGGTCGAGGCATCGGCCCTGGCAGATTTGACTGGCCTGTTCAACTGTCCGCACACCGGGGTGGCGCTCGCCGTTCTCTTGAAACTGGCGCACAGTGGGCAGATACGGTCACACGAACGGGTCGTTGTGATATCCACTGCCCATGGGCTCAAATTTACCGACTTCAAGCGGCGCTACCATGAAGGGCGGTTGCGTGGGGTGGCCGCGCATTCCGCCAACAGGCCGATTGAATCACCGGCCGATTATCACAGTGCCCGGGCCGCGATTTTCGGCGCGCTCGAGCGCAGGCAGGCATCTCCTGTTCACGGATTCCTAGATGGGTGAGAGGTATGAAATACATCGTTCTTCAAGGTGATGGTATGGCGGACTGGCCGGTCGATGAACTCGGCGGGAAAACGCCGCTTGAGTACGCGCGGACGCCGCATATGGATCATATTGCCTCGCACGGCATCTTTGGCCTTACCCAGACGATTCCCGAGGGCTATCCCTCGGGCAGCGATGTCGGAACCATGAGTCTGCTCGGCTATGACCCGCGGCAGTATCACACCGGCCGCTCGCCCATCGAGGCGGCCAGTATGGGGGTGGACTTGGGACCGGAAGATATTGCGTTTCGGTGCAATCTGGTAACCCTGGGCCGGGCCGCCGACGGAACCGAAACCATGCTTGACTTTGCGGCCGACCACATCCCCAGCGCCGATGCGGCCGAGTTGATTGGGACGCTTCAGCACGAGTTGGGCAGCGATGAGTTTTCCTTTTACCCCGGTGTGAGCTATCGGCACCTGCTGGTCTGGCACGGCGGCAAGGAAAAGATGGATACCACGCCGCCGCACGATATCACCGGTCAACCCGTACAGGAGTACTGGCCCCAGGGAGATGGTGGCGAGCAACTGTGCTCGCTGATGAAACGCGCCCAAGAGATCTGTGCCGGGCATCCCGTTAATGCCAAGCGCCAGGCCGAGGGGCATCAACCGGCCTCTTCGATCTGGCTGTGGGGACAGGGCCGCCGTCCTGCCGTGCCGACAATCCCCGAACGCTTTGGGCTGAGCGGTTCGGTCATTTCCGCGGTTGATCTGGTGCGCGGTATTGGCGTTCTGGCCGGACTTGAAGTGATCCTGGTGCCCGGCGCGACCGGCTTTCTTGATACGAACTATCTGGGTAAAGCCGAATATGGTCTGGCCGCCCTGCGTGACAAAGATTTTCTCTTCCTGCACGTTGAGGCAACGGACGAGGCTGGTCATATGGGCGCGGCCGATAAAAAGGTCCAGGCGCTTGAGGATTTTGACGAGAAGGTTGTTGGGACTATCCTGGACGGTCTGGCCGCCTTCCCTGAGTGGACTATCCTGCTGATGCCTGACCATGCCACGCCGGTTGCGATCAAGACCCATTCGTCCGACCCCGTGCCGTTTGCCGTGCTCTCGTCCCATGACCGGACGCCGGCGTCTCCGGCGGTGGGCTATAACGAGCCGTGTGCCAAAGCGACGAAGGTGTTTGTGGCTGAGGCCTGGCGTTTGATGGAGCACGTGATTCGCGGACAGATGCGGGCCTTGGTGTAGGTGGGAAGCGGGAGCAACACAAGAGATTCAGTATGGATCGGAACCTCGCGCTTGAGTTCGTTCGGGTGACAGAAGCCGCGGCTTTAGCCGCAGCGGCCCACATGGGGCGGGGAGATGAGGCGGTTGCCGACGCTGCCGCTGTGGAAGCCATGCACCGGCTGTTCCCTGCTATCGAGTTCAGGGGCCAACTCGTCCTCGGCGAGGGAGATGAAGACTCGGTGCCCATGCTGTACGTCGACGAAATGCTCGGGACGGGGGCGGGCCCTGCCATTGAGGTCGCGGTCGATGCGCTTGAAGGGGCAACCACCTGCGCGCTCGGCGCGCCGAATGCGATTGTCGCCATTGCCGTTGCCGAAGAAGGTGGGTTTCTGCGTTGTCCCGCGGATGTGTACATGGAGAAGATGGCGGTCGGACCCTGGGGCCGGGGGGTGATTGATCTGGATAAATCGATGGGTGACAATCTTGCCGCCCTCGCAGCAGTGAAAGGGGTCAAACCGCAAAACCTGCGCGTGGTCATGCTTGACCGGCCGCGTCATACCAAGTTGCTGCACGAACTGCGTGATATCGACGTCCATGTCACCCTGATCAGTGACGGTGACCTGTCGGCGGCCTTAGCCACCACGCGGGAGGAGTCCGGGATTGACCTGCTGGTTGGGACGGGACGCGCCGCCCAGGGCATTCTCGCGGCGGCGGCCCTGCGGTGTTTGGGCGGGGAGATTCAGGCCCGCTTCCAGCCGGGGAATGCGGCAGAATTTGAACAACTGCGTGAAAGCGGAGTGGACGATATTCGGAAAAAGTATACGGCCGAAGAACTCGCCCGAGGCAGCGTGGTCTTTGCCGCAACCGGGGTGACCACCGGGAACTATTTGCGCGGGGTCCGGTTTTTTCCTGGGGGGGGTGAGTCGCATTCCGTGGTGATGCGCTCAAAGAGCCGGACCATCCGCTTTCTCAATACGGTTCACTACTTTGAGGAGCAGCCGGAGTATTAATATGACGTATGAGAATATCGTATTTGAAAAAGAAGAGGCGATTGGCATTCTGCTGATCAATCGCCCCAAGAGCCTGAACGCGCTGAATCCCGTTACCCTGAATGAGATTGCCGACTGCCTGGACGCGGTGCAGCGCGATGCCGGGCTGCGCTGTCTTGTGATGACCGGCGCGGGCGACCGAGCTTTTGTTGCCGGAGCGGATATATCGGCGATGGTGTCGATGTCTCCCTTGGAGGGAAAGGCCTTTGCCGCCTCGGGACTCCGCGTGGCGCGGACGCTTGAGGAAATGTCCATTCCCGTGATTGCCGCGGTCAACGGCTTTGCCCTGGGCGGCGGCATAGAACTCGCCCTGGCCTGTGACATGATTATTGCCGCGGATACGGCAAAGTTCGGTCAGCCTGAAATTAATCTCGGGGTCATTCCCGGCTTTGGCGGTACCCAGCGCCTAGCGCGTCGGATTGGGCTACCGCTGGCCCGAGAACTGATCTACTCTGGCGACATGATCGATGCCGAGGCCGCGCTTCGCTACGGCCTAGCCAATCGCGTCGTGCCTGCGGCCGAGTGTGTGCATGAGGCCAAAGCCCTCGCCCATAAGCTGGCCACAAAACCGCCCATTGCCATTCAGCAGGCAAAGGCGGCCATTAATGCCGGTATTGATATGGATATTGTCAATGGCTGTCGTTTTGAAACCGAGGCTTTTGGGTTGACGTTTGCGACGCAGGACAAGGCCGAAGGGATGGCCGCGTTTCTTGAAAAACGAGCGGCGAAGTTTTCTGGAAAATAAGACGAACGTGCCCCTATTCCGGGCGTGTTCGTCATGCTATGTAGCGTAAAATTCATTGCTCTCAAAAGGACTTGGAATGCAAAGAGTAAACGTGTCCTCCCATTAGATATGAGATGCTGGACACGTTTACTCTTCAGAGCGAATACGCTGGAGAGACACTTGATTCTCCCGGAGGACGCATGAATAAGCAAGCGTGGTTAAATGAGAAATATCCTCAACAGGAGGAACGTTCGCAGCGGTTCTCGACCGTATCCGACATGGAGGTTGAGCCCGTCTATACGCCGGACGATCTCAACGGCTCCAACCTTGAAGGGATAGGCTATCCGGGGGAATACCCCTACACCCGTGGGGTTTACCCGAGTATGTATCGGGGTCGTTACTGGACCATGCGTCAGTTCGCCGGGTTCGGCACGCCTGAGGATACGAATCAACGCTTCAAGCTGCTGTTGTCCGAGGGCCAAACCGGCCTGTCAACCGCCTTTGATATGCCGGTGCTGATGGGCTATGACGCGGACCATCCGCGTTCATTGGGCGAGGTCGGTCGTGAGGGCGTGTCGGTCTCGACCATCAAAGACATGGAGCGCCTGTTCCAGGATATTCCGCTCGATAAAGTCTCCACCTCGATGACGGTGAACTGCACGGCCAGTATTCTGCTCGCCATGTATATTGCGGTTGCCGATAAGCAGGGCATCCCCCGCAATCAGATTAGCGGGACGATCCAGAACGATATGCTCAAGGAGTATATCGCCCAAAAAGAGTGGATCTGCCCGCCCGAACCGGCCGTCCGCATCGTCACCGACATGATCGAATTCTGCGCCAAGGAGGTGCCGCGCTGGCACGCCGTCTCGATTTCGGGCTATCACATCCGTGAGGCCGGATCGACTGCGGTCCAGGAACTGGCCTTTACCCTGGCCGACGGCATTGGCTATGTCCAAGCCGGCATGGAACGGGGCCTTGACGTTGACGAATTTGCCCCACGGCTGTCTTTTTTCTTTGATATCCACAACGACTTTTTTGAAGAAATCGCCAAACTGCGAGCGGCCCGCCGGATGTGGGCCACGATCATGAAGGAGCGCTTTGGCGCAAAGAACCCCCGCTCCATGCTGCTACGCACCCATTGTCAGACGGCCGGTGTCAGCCTGACTGCTCAGCAGCCGGTCAACAATGTCGTGCGGGTGGCGATTCAGGCCCTGGCGGGTGTTCTGGGTGGTACCCAGTCGCTGCATACCAATTCCATGGACGAGACCCTGGCCCTCCCGACCGAAGAGGCCGTCACGGTCGCGCTGCGCACCCAGCAGATTATTGCGGAAGAGAGCGGCGTCACCAACTTCGTCGATCCGCTGGGCGGCAGTTGGGCCATCGAAGCCCTGACGGACCGTATGGAAAAAGAGGCATTCGCCTATATCGACCGGATTGACGAACTCGGCGGTATTATCCGGGCGATCAATATCGGCTTTCCGCAAAAGGAGATAGCCGATGCGGCCTATCGCTATCAGCAACAGTTGGATGCCAGAGAAAAGGTGATCGTCGGGGTGAATTCACACGCGGTTGAAGAAGAGCGACCGATGGAAATCCTCAAGATCGATCCGGAAGTGGAGCGCAGCCAGATTGCCCAGGTCACGCAGGTGAAACAAGAGCGTGACAAGGCTGTGGCCGAAGAGCAGCTTGGCCGGGTCCATGCCGCGGCGCGTAACGGACAGAACCTGATGCCGGTCCTGATTGATGCCGTCAAGGCCCACTGTACGGTGGGCGAGATCTCCGATGTCTACCGTGAGGTGTTTGGCGTCTATCAAGACCCTGCCTGGCTGTGACGCAAAAGGGATTGGGAACTGGGGATTAGGGATTGGGGAAAGCCAACCCCCAATCCCCAACCCCTAGGCCCTTCTCTATATGGAGGTTAGTGTGTCCGAAGAAAAAATACTCCGCATCCTGGTTGCAAAAGCCGGACTCGATGGTCATGACCGCGGTGCAAAGATTATTGCCCGCGCGCTCAGGGACGCCGGCTTTGAGGTGATCTACACCGGCTTACATCAGACGCCGGAAATGATCGCCGAGGCGGCCGTGCAAGAAGACGTCGACGCCGTTGGGTTAAGCATTCTTTCCGGTGCGCATATGACCTTATTCCCCGCTATTCTGGGTGCGCTCAAAGAACGGGGAGCCGATGATGTCGCTGTTTTTGGCGGGGGGATCGTCCCGGAAGACGATATGCCCGGACTGGCCAAAGTCGGCGTGAAAAAAGTGTTTACTCCCGGAGCCAGCACCCAGGAAATTGTCGACTGGATCTGGGACAACGTTGAACCGCGCTCCGGTCTCTAAGCGGAAGAATGAAACCCGCGGGTAAGGGCATTATGGTCAAACTGGTCGTCTGTGTAAAACGCAAGCCCGGTATGGGTGTCGAGGAGTTTCACGACTACTGGCGGACGCATCATGGGAGTCTGGTGAAGAGCGTCCCGGGGCTCCGGCGGTATATTCGGAAATACGTCCAGAGTCACACGATCCCGCAGGCGTACGAGAACGATGCCGCGCCCTTCGACGGTATTGCGGAACTGTGGTTTGACGACCTCGCTGCGGTCGAGGCTTTCTTAGCAGATCCGGACTACCTGGCCCAAGTGCGACCGGACGAACTGAAATTCTCAGACCACCCCAACCTCGCCTGGTTCGTGACCGAAGAAGTTCCCATGATTGACGGCTAATCATCTGCTTTCAGACGGCTCCCACTGCTGTGGAGTGCTTTGACGTTATTATTATCGGCTCCGGTCCGGCCGGGACCGCCACCGCTCTGAACCTGTTGCGGGCCGACCCTGCGCTCGCTGGCAATATTCTCCTGCTCGACAAAGCTATTCACCCCCGAGAGAAGATCTGTGCCGGTGGACTCATCCCCCATACCCTCGATTGTCTCAACGCCCTCGAGATCCCGCTGAGCGTTCCTCACGTCCGGGTCAACCGAGCCCGTGTCCAGGTCTGGCCCAGCCAAGAGGTCGTGTGTGAAGAAGGGGGGATGTGTTCCATTATTCGACGGAACGAGTTTGATTTTTTGCTCGTCCGCACCGCCGCGGAGCGTGGCGCGGAAATCCGGCAGGGAGAAAAGGTCATCCAGTTGGTTCGAGAGCCGGGCGGCGTGCGGGTGGTGACCGAAAAGACGACGTATCGCGCTCGGATTGTGGTTGGGGCTGACGGGTCCGGGAGCCGGGTGCGACGGCAATTGATCGGGCAGACCCACCAGCCGGTCGGCAAGGCCATGATGGCTGATGTTCCGGTCTCGGAAACAGACTGGGACGGCTTCGTCCAGCAGCGCTACGACTTTAATTTCCGGCCCGTACAGGATGGGTTGCGTGGCTATCTGTGGGCCTTTCCCTGCCTGATTGATCAGGTTGCCCATGTGAACCTTGGTATTTATTCATTGGGCGTCAATTCTTTCTCAAACGCGGCCCTCCAGGATTGTCTCGCTGCGGAAATCGACGCGTTCACCATAGCGACGGCATCAAAGAGTGAACGTGTCCAGCATCGCATGGTTAGTGGAGGACACGTTTACTCCTTCGGGCAAACCCGACGGCTGCGGGCTTTTCCCATTCATGGCTACGCCTCCGAACAACGGCTTGCCGCCCCCCATGTTGTGCTCGTCGGCGATGCGGCAGGAGCCGAACCGCTTATGGGGGAAGGCATTTCCTTTGCGTTTGAATACGGAGCCTTTGCCGCTCAAGCCATCCGCGAGGCGCTGCGGACTAAGGACTTCTCGTTTGATGCCTATACCCGGACGATCACTCAGTCGTGGCTCGGCAAGAAGCTGGCGCGGCTGGCTTTTGCCACCAAGCTTTTCTACGGTCGGACAGCTCGCTTGTGGTTCACGCTTGCGGCGCGGGATACGCGTCTCCAATCTATCGGCTTGAAATGGTATAATGGGGTGGATGGCTGGCATCAGCGGAGTGGATGGGATGCCGTCCGAGCGGTCATCAGACGCTATCCGCAGCAGCCGTAAGGAGGCAAGAGCGTGGCACGGCAGAAAAGGACCCGACCGGCAGCACCGAGGCGTAAAACAACGCGGAAAAAAGGACGATGGCTGTGGATCCCGAAACTCATGCTGCTCACGGCGTGTGTGGGACTGGTAGTGTTTATCGGCGCAATTTTTGTGATGGAAGAAGAGCTGCGTCGGATTGGCCTGTTCGGCCCTGAGGAAGGGCAGGCGACGACCCAGAGCCAGGTCACAGCCCCGAGCCCAGTCATTGCTCAGCCGAACCCTGAAAATAGCCCCGCCGACATCGTTGAAGAGGTCACCCAAGAAGAACGCCAAGAATTAGAAGCCATTCTGCAGCAGATGAAGGAAAAATAGAGTCCCCCTGACCCGAAGCGATGGAATTTCTGGACGCTTATCAACGTGCTGTTGCGCTCCCACAGGTGCCGCGACGCATTATTTCGCTCGTCCCGAGTATTACCGAGACGGTGTTCGCGCTTGGGGCCGGTGAGCGTGTTGTCGGTGTCACGTCCTACTGTACTCACCCACCTGATGGGGTGGCAGGTGTGATGCGCGTCGGCGGGACAAAAGACCCTGAGCTTGATACGATTGAGCGCCTGAAGCCCGACCTCATTATTGTCAACGATGAGGAGAATCGGCAAGAAGACTTCAGCGCGCTGGAAAAACGAGGGTTACCTCTGTATGTGACCGCTCCGCGCACGGTAGCAGAGGGGATACGGATGGTAGAACAGCTCGGTCCGCTCATCGGCTGCCAGGCGCAAGCCCGGGCGCTGGCGCGCTCACTCTGGCAGCAATACGAGGAGAGCACGGCTGGGCTTAAAGCGGGCGAACGGCTCCGCGTATTTTGTCCTATCTGGCGTAAGCCCTGGATGTCGTTTAATCGCGAGACGTATAGCGATGATATGCTGTGGCGGTGTGGCGGAGAGAATATCTTTCGCGCCAAGGACGAACGCTACTTTTCCCTTTCCCTTGACGAAGTGGTTGCGGCCGACCCCCACCTCATTCTGCTCCCAAGCGAGCCCTATCCCTTTGCGGAAAAGCATTTCGTTCATCTCTCGCCGCTCCAGGAGACCGCAGCTGGCCGCGGCGGCCACTTCTACTGCGTTGATGGCATGGCGCTGTGTTGGTATGGACCGCGCATCGCTCAGGGTTTAACAGAACTGTCCCGCTTATTTGCTTTTGTGCGGGACACAATGGACGAGTAGGCAGTTCCCGGTCGCACATCCGCCTATGTCAGCAAAATAATGAGCCCATTCTGTGGCTCGGCTGGCACGGTCCTTGTATTGCCTGTGGCTTGGCGGAACCGTCACAATTGTGTATGCTTACGTGGGCAGTCACGGACGATTAAGCCGTTCCCGGTTTCACCTCCACCAGCATCACCAAAATAAGGAATCCTTCCTGTGGCACGAGACTATTCAACGCCTGAAGATATCTTACGCAAGTTACCGCCACAGAGTCCGGAGGCTGAAGAGGCTGTTCTAGGAGCTATTCTGTTGGACTCCCAGGCTTTGGATAAAGTGATTGAGGTCATGGGGTCGGATGACTTTTATCGTCCGGTCAGCCAGAAGATCTTTCTGGCCATGCTCGCCTTGAGCGAGCGGGGTGAACCGATTGACATGATCACATTAACCGATGCCCTCAAAATACATGATGAATTACAGGAGGTTGGCGGGGCCACCTATATCGCCGAACTGAGCGATAAGGTGCCGAGTGCTGCGAACATTGCCTACTACGCGCGGATCGTAAGGGAAAAGGCTGTCCTCCGCAGTTTGATTCGTGTGGCCGGGGATATCGTGAGTCGGGCCTACACCAGCCAAGAGGATATTGAGAAATTTCTTGATGATGCCGAACGATTGATCTTTGAGGTGTCCGAGCAGCGGATTCGTCCGGCCTTTGCCAAGGTCGGAGATATGATGATGGCCACGATCAAGACCATCGAGAAACAGTACGAACGTAAGGAGTTGGTGACCGGCGTTCCGACTGGTTTTATGGATCTCGATCTAAAAACGGCTGGATTTCAGCCCGCCGACCTAGTGATCATCGCGGCGCGACCTAGCATGGGAAAAACCGCTTTCGTCCTGAATATTGCTCAGTACGTAGCGATGCAGACAGAGACTACGGTCGGTATTTTCTCGCTCGAAATGGCGAAAGAACAACTGGTGATGCGGATGCTGTGTGCGGAAGCCCGTGTGGACAATGCCCAAGTCCGCGCTGGGCATTCGGAGGGAAGGAATCTACCCCGTCTGGCAATGGCAGCCGGCCGTCTAGCTGAAGCCCCGATCTATATCGATGATACGCCCGGACAAAATGTCCTTGAACTTCGGGCCAAGGCGCGCCGGTTGAAACACGAGGCCAACCTCGGCCTTGTGATTGTTGATTACCTCCAGTTGATGCGCGGCCTGACCGCACAGGAGAATCGGACTCAGGAGCTTGCAGAAATTTCGCGCGGCCTGAAAGCTCTGGCCAAAGAGCTAAATATCCCTGTAATTGCTCTCTCTCAGCTTAATCGTCAAGTTGAACTCCGCGCGGACAAACATCCAATGATGTCAGACATTCGCGAATCGGGATCTATTGAGCAGGATGCAGATACTATCCTTTTTATTTACAGGGATGAATTCTATAATCCCGAGTCGGAAGAAGAAGGG
>WTHD01000355.1 GCA_011523265.1 Candidatus Binatota bacterium | reverse complement strand
CAAGGAAAGAAGCCTACGAGACACCAGAAGGTCCTGACAAAACGCTAGTCCATCGGCGGGTTCTGGGCTATTTGCGCAATGTCGTCATCCAGCTTGATCCAGGGCTGGGCACTATCGCACCAGAGCTGGGCTTCAGGCTTGAGCCAAGAGGTATCGTCGAGCGTACCGGCCTTGAGGAAATCCATGGTTGGCAAGGCTGCCACATCAGACAGAATCGGTGAGCCACACTTGCCGCAAAATTTACGAATCACCGCCTGGCCACTCGACCCCTGATCGTTATACGCTGACAGCTCACCCTCAATGTGCAGGGACCCCTTCGGCACGGCGACCAGGATCGAGAAGGACGTGCTGGTTTGCTTTTGACAATTTTTGCAGTGGCAGATCGCCATCATCATCGGCTCCGCCTCACAGGTATAGCGAATATTCTCACATAAACAGCCGCCAACAATCTGTGACATGTGAACACCTCCTGTTTTTGCTATGCGCCGCCTATATCACGCCGAGGGTGAGGGATGAAGAGTGGAAGCAACCAGCCCGTCAGTGAACGGAAAGACCGGGTATGATCAGCGTTTGTCAGGATCCTCGTCAAAGCGGGGCAGGTCATCCTGGAGCTCATACCAGGGCGCTTTATGACTCACCCATATATGGCCCTGGGAGCGTACGCCCGGATCGCCGTCCAAGGTTCCAATACGAAGGAGTATGGTCTGTGGAGCACGGTCAAAATACGCATACACGTGCGAGCCGCATCGAGAACAAAAACAGCGCTTTTTTCCGGGCGACGACTCATAGGCGGTAAGCGCGGCCTGGCCGGTAATAATGGTGAACCCCGCCTTCGTCACCAGTGCACTCGACCCATACACCGTGCCATTGATCTTGCGGCACGTATGGCAATGGCAGTGCATGAAGCCACGAATCTCCTCGGTGATTTCAAATCGAACGGTCTGGCAGTGACAGCTTCCTGTGACCATATCTACTCCTCCGGTTTACTATCCTCCTGGAGCGTTGGGAAAAAAGAGCGGCTGGCCGACGATGGTATAACCGGCAATCAGACTCTGGCCTTCCGGCCCGACCAGCCAGTCGATGAACTGCTGGCCCAGGCCGGCTTTGACATGCGGGTGTTTGGCCGGGTTCACCAGGATCACCCCGTATTGGTTGAAAAGCTGCGGGTCACCTTCCACCAGGATAGTGTAGTCAGCCCTGTTCCGAAAACTCAACCAGGTACTGCGATCGGTCAGCGTGTAGGCTCGCATTCCGACCGCAGTGTTCAACGTTGCCCCCATGCCGGCGCCGGCCTCCCGATACCACGTCCCACTCGCCTTCAGCGGATCAATCGCGGCGACTTTCCACAATGCCCGCTCTTTTTTATGGGTGCCGCTTTCATCTCCGCGCGAGACAAATGCTGTCCGGGCTTGGGAAATTCTTCTGAGCGCCGTGCCTGCCTGCCGTAGACCAGCAATGCCTGCGGGATCGTCCGCCGGCCCGACAATCACAAAATCGTTGTACATGACATTATACCGCTTCACCCCCCAGCCCGCGGCGACAAAGGCCTCCTCATCAGACTTGGCATGCACCAGCAGCACATCGCCATCACCATTGCGGGCGTTCTTGAGCGCCTGGCCGGTCCCGACCGCGACCACGCGCACTTCGATTCCCGTCTTGGCCTGAAAACGAGGCAGTATGGCGTCAAACAGGCCGGCGTTCTGGGTTGAGGTTGTTGACTGGAGAATAATAAAGCGTTCTTCCGTCCGGCTGATCCCACTCAAGAGCAGCCCCAGCGTCAGGCTGAGGACGGCTCGCACGCACCACAGTCGAAGCGTCGGCATACGAAATTCTTTTCCTTATAGAACGGCCCGGCCATCTCCATAGATATGTGATGCCGCCGCGTTGGGCTGCTGAAAAAACTGGAGCGCGGGAGAATGTTCAACGACCCGCCCCTGTTCAAGCAAAACAACTTCGTCTGCCAAGCGACGGGCCTGAGCCATATCGTGGGTCACCAGGATAATCTTCGTCCCACGCCTGTGCGCGGCGAGAATCAGTTCTTCAATCGCCTCGACGGAGACCGGGTCCAGACTGACAGTCGGTTCGTCGAGCAACAACACCTCCGGCTCAAGGACCAGGGCGCGCGCAATGGCGACGCGTTGTTGCTCGCCTTGGGAGAGGACCCGAGCCGGGCGGTCCACGAGGTGAGAGAGGTTGGCAAGTTCCAGGATGTGCCGCAGGCGCTTCTCTCTTTCGGCTCGTGTGTAACGGCGCAGCTTAAGCGCGAAGCGCAGATTAGCTCCCACGGAACGTCGCAGTAAAACCGGGCGCTGGAACACGAGCGCTTGTCGCTGCCGGGCCTGGTCTATCCGTGGGGTTTCTCCCCAGCAGATTTCCCCTTCGGTTGGGGTCAGCAAGCCATGCAGCAGGCGCAGCAGCAGACTCTTACCCGCTCCGTTCGGGCCCATGATGATCGTGCGGCTGCCCTGCTCGATTGTCAGATCGATCCCATCAATGAGTCGGTGTGTGCTCACGCTATACACGAGTTGACGAACGTTGAGCGGGAACAGGGACTGAGCGGCATCGCTCGATACTCGCTCGGGTTGCAGGGTCTCTACGGCGCTAGACATAGGCGCTGTTGGAGGTATTGAGGCGCAGGAGCGACACGGTGGCATTGACGCTCAGCGCAATCAGAATGAGAATCAGCCCCAGCGCCAGGGCAAGCGCCAGGTCCCCTTTCGAGGTCTCCAGCGCAATGGCCGTGGTCATCACCCGAGTCACGTGCTTGATATTTCCACCCACGATGATGACCGCCCCCACTTCAGCTACGGCACGTCCAAAGCCGGCCAGGGCGACGGTCAGGAGGCTGTACCGAGCGTCCCACAACAGGGCGGCTACGGCCGTCTTGGGCGGAACCCCCAGCGATAAGAACTGCTCCCGGTATTCGATGTAGAAGTCCTCTATCACCTGTCGTGACAGGCTGGCGATAATGGGTGTGACCAGAATGGTCTGGGCAATGATCATCGCTGTCGGTGTGTACAAGAGATGCAACCAGCCGAACGGGCCGGCGTGAGACAGCATCATATAGACCAACAGGCCAACCACGACCGGGGGTAGCCCCATCAAGGCGTTTAAGAAGACAATGACCGCACCACGTCCGGGGAAACGCACAATGCCGACTGTTGCTCCAATACTGAGTCCGATCACGCTGGCGATGATGACCGCGCTGAGACTGACCCTCAAAGAGAGGAATATAATCTCACTCAGCGTGGGATCGGCGGAAACGATGAGTTGAAAGGCCAAGGCAAAGGCCTGTCCGAAATCCTGCATGGGGCTGCTATAGAGCGAACGCGACTTTACCGGCCTCGCGAACCTCATAGCCTCCGAGTGCAGCCGCGCGTTCTTTTAACTCGGACGAGGTCACGACGTCCAACAGGGCTTGGACCGGTCTGGCAAAATACAGCTCTTTGGAGACCAGCAAATCAAACCGCTCCTCAACCATCTCGGTAAACGAGAGGCCCAAAAGCTCGGCCACCGACTGAACGGCCACCCCGACATCCGCTCGCCCCTGGAGCACGTGTAAGCCAACCTCCCAGTGGGTCCGGGCTTCGACCTCGTAGCCCGTGACCTGTTCCGGTTTGACCCGGGCCTGCCGGAGCTGCTGATCGATGAACCAGCGCACCCCAGACCCGGCCTGACGGTTCACCAGGCGTTTCTTCTTCCGCGACAGTTCGGCCAGCGAGCGGACCGGTCTGCTGTCGGGCCGGGCAATCAAGCCGAGCCGACGATGCCAGAGGGTCACGGCCACCAGGTCGGGGCGTCCGGCTTGCGACACAAACGGCGCATTGTACTCGCCGGTCTCGGGGTCCAGCAGATGGGTCAGGGCCACATGGGTCTTCGATTGCTTCAGCGCTTCGAGACCACCAAAACTGCCCAGGTTGGTCGTATAAAAAAGGTGTTCGGGGAAACGCCGTCCGGCCAGGTCAATCAAGGTATCAAGCAAGAGATCGTTGCTGCCTGCGATTAAGAGCCCCCGTTCGGGTTCGAACTGGACCGCTTCTGAGGACGAGGCGTGCGACGGCGTGGTTTGCGCCAAGGAATTCTGTTTGATCCAATCCTCTACCAGGCTTTGTGGAAACAGCCATTTACCGGTGACGCGCGTACACGGAATCGTGCCGTTTCGGATCAAACGGTAGACCTGCTTTTCGTTGATATGCAGGTAGGCGGCCACCTCGCGCGTGCTGAGCAGGGTTTCGGGCATGGATTTCTCTGAGAAAAAATTAACGAATTATTACTTATTTAAACGTATTCTGTCAAATATATACTATTTTATGATAATTTTCGTTCTTCCCTTCAGGCTGTGAGCACGCCACACCCGACAGCAGGGCTGGTGCGCAACTCGCAAAAATGCGCTACATGCGATGGGCGAGGAGGGAGCATGCTGCACGGAAGAATCATTGATGCGGACGGACACATACTGGAACCTGTTGATCTGTGGCAGAACTACCTGGAGGCCAGGTTCAAAGATCGCGCCATTCGGATGGACACCGGGGATGATGGCGTTGAGTACCTCGTGGTTGAGAATAAACCGCTGCCCATTACCCGCGGCATAGGCCCGACCGCGGCGGGCATCGGGCAGCCCCTGCGGGCGATTTTTGAGCCGGGCCGTTTTGGCTACCGTGATGGGCCTGCGGGAGCCTATGATGCACAAGCGCGCTTGCAACGCATGGATGCGGATGGCATCGATATCTCGGTGCTCTTTCCCACCCTTGGACTCATCTGGGAACCCGGTATCAGCGATGTCGAGCTTTCGTCGGCCTACTGCCGCGCCTACAACAACTGGATTCTTGATTTCTGCTCCGCCGACCCGACTCGACTCATCCCGGTTGCCCACATCGTTCTGTTGGACATTGACGCCGCAATCACGGAAGTGAAGCGGGTGGCAAAGCTTGGGCATAAAGGCGTGTTCGTGTGTGCCGCGCCGGCCAATAAGCGGGCCTTTTGGGACCGGGTCTACGATCCGTTGTGGGCAGTGTTGCAGGAGTATGATTTGTCCATTGGTTTCCACACCGCGGTCCATGAAGACTTTCTCGGTCACCAGTGGATTGCCCAGGAAAACACCGATTTGATGGAGTCATCGTTCGTGTATTTTCAGTGTCTGCCGCTCGTGGCTGACGTCCAGGCGGCCTTTGCCGCACTCTTTCAGGGCGCAGTCTTCGATCGGTTTCCCGCTCTGAAAGTGAATCTCCTGGAGGTCGGCGCCGGTTGGATTCCGCACGCCTTGGACCGCTGGGACTCCAAGTACCAAAAAATCGGCTATAAGACCGGCCTCAAGCATCTGCCGAGTGAGTACTTCGCCCGGCAGTGCTGGATCTCCTTTGACCCGGACGAAACCACGATTCCCTATATGGCCGAGCGCTATGGCGCCGAGCGCTTTGTGTGGGCCTCGGACTTCCCGCACTGGGACGGCAGCCTTGACGCGCTGGGCGAGACAAAAGAAGCCATTGCGTCGTTATCGCCAGAAGCCCAGCAGTGTATACTCGGGGACAATGTGGCCCGGCTGTATAATCTGACGTGAGTCCTGCAGAGCGGGTTGGCGGCGCGTGAGCCGCCCGCCATATCCTCTGACTATTGAAACTCGGGCATGACCTTGGTCGCAAACAGTTCCATCGACTTCATGACCTTCTCATGCTCCATGCCGCCAAAGTGCATGAACAACAGCACGTGGGAGACTTTGCATTCGTCTCGAAGCCAGCGGATTCTGGTGCGGACCGTTTCGGGATCGCCAAACCAGACCAGATCCTCGTCAATCACTTTGTCATAGCTCAGCGAGCGAATATACTTGGCCCACGGCTCGAAGAACTGATACGTCTCCGGCCAGCTCTCTCCCTCGGGCAGGGTAAACATCATGGCAAAGTCGTCCAGAAACCACTGCATCCCCTGGCGGGCTTCTTCCTGGGCTTTTTTGTTCGTATCGCTCACGTAGACAAAGGGGTGGCCGACCCGCGGCAGGTCGGTCCGGCCGGTCTTTTTCATGGCCGCATCAAGCCGCCCAAACAGTTGCTTGAGGTCGGCCAGGGGGGTGAGTGAGGCCCCCAGAATAGGCGTAATCCCCCGTCGCAGGGCTTTTTCCATGGTCGAGGGGCTCAAACAGGGCTGCCACAGGGGTGGGTGCGGTTCCTGGAGCGGTTTGGGCATCACGGTCACCTCCGGGATGCTGAAAAACTGTCCCTCATACGAAAAGGGCTCACCGGTCCAGGCTTTGAGAATAATATCCAGACTCTCGTTAAACCGCTCCTCGGCCTCCCCCCAGGGGACGCCATAGCCGTCGAACTCGCCCTTGAACAAGCCTCGGCCCACACCAAAATCCAGCCGCCCGTCGGACAGCAGATCAACCGTGGCGTAATCCTGAGCGACCTCAATCGGGTTGTGCCACGGCAGGACGCTGACCGCCGTGCCCAGGCGAATACGTTTGGTCCGCGCCGCGATATTGCCCAGCAGCACATGCGGGGAAGGTTTGCCGTGATGATAAAAGGCGTGCTCGGCCAAAAAGACGGTACTATAGCCGAGCCGGTCGCCCCATTCGATCTGCTCCAGCCCCTCGTCGTATATCTGTTTCATGGAAGAGCCGTCTGGCGTCTGGTTGATGATAAAAAACGAGAAGTCCATGCTCTTCCCCTCCTGTCGGGCGCTCCGTCACCGTTCCGCCTGCCGGTACGGCTCAGGCGTTCGGCTTGAGCGTCGGCTCGACGATAGCACCGTTTTCCACAACCGGTTGCCCGTCAAGGAAAACGCTACAGTTTCGCATCGGGATATCGAAATGGCACAACGTATGCCGGCCCGCCGCCGGGTTCGGGCCCGTGGACAAGAGGAAGTTGCCCGCAAACGCACGGCCGTCAACGCCGATCGCTTCATCTTTGCTGTACAGACTGAGGGCGTGCCACAACGCCTTCTCGTGCATCCCCCAGCCCACGTGAGAAATGCCGCGGGCGGCCCGGTCTTCCCAGCGATCCAGGTAATCACGGATCAACGCCGCATCGACGCCGCTGCCTTCCACCCCGGTTACAAACCCGTCGGTAAAGTACAGATGGACCGGGCTTTCGACGTATTTATAAAAAGGGAAGACAATATCGCCGGGGGCCAGTACCGCCAGCCCGTTCACATCGAGTGAAGCCGGAAAGGCGGCGATCAGCCCTTGCCCCCAGTTGGCCCAACTGCCCGGCTCGGCGCAAAACCCGCGAGAGCCCGTCACCAAGCTATCTGCCAGGTCCACACGCAGGTCCGTGCCCGCCGGTGAGGTCACCGTCATTGTTTTTGCGTCCTTGGCGCGTACGACCGCACGGTCGATGCGCTGCGTCCGCTCCGCGGTTGGCAGCAGACGGGCGAGCGCGTCCGCGGGCTCTCTAATGTAGAGCATGCGCGGGCCGTGCTTCAGAATCTCACCGCGCTCCTCGGAGTGAATCAGCCCCTCGACCGAGAGGTCGACGATGAAGTCAACCTGCTTCAGCATCTCAACCACCTCGGGAAATCCTTGCAGGAGCGTGGAGCAGGCATTGCCCCGGTTCACCGCGGTGTCGTTTTGCTGCGTCGGGTCAACAGGCAGCATGAGCTGAAACGGCCGCGCCCCGCAGGTGCTCAGGCTCGTCAAACTCGCCGCCAGGTACTGCGCGGACGAGTCCGGTTCGGTCAAAATCGCCGCGGTCTGGCCGGGCTGTACCTGGCACCAGGCAAACTCCTGGGCAAACAAGGCGGTCAACGTCGGGTTGGGTTGCAACATGCGGCCGGCCCTCCTCGGGATACGCTCTGCGCCGAGCCCCTACGCGGTCTAGTTGGCAGCCGGTCTCGATACCCCGGCCATCGCGCCTTTGACGGTCGTCTTGAGCGGGTACTGGGAATAGTCGGCCTTCAGCTCAAGGGTATGGCCGTTCGGGTCGGTCACGTAGACCGAGGTGCCATAGCCGGTTGCACCGTACAGCTCGACGGGTCCGAAGGTAATCGGCACGGCGTTGTCCTTCAGATACTGGACAATGGCGTCAAAATCGCCGTGCATGTGCAGGCAGACATGGTCGACCCCACGCTGGTCCTTTTCCGCCAGCGTGCTCCCTTCCGGCAGGACCCGCAGGTCGATCAGATTGCGGCCGCACCGCACCTGGTACAGCCCCATGTCCTCGATAACCCGCTCGACGCTCAGGCCCAGGACCGTCGTATAGAAGTGCAAAGTATTTTCGACATCCGTAACTTGCAGCACGACATGATCGATACCGTGAAACTGAATCGGACACTCGGATTTCATACATCCTCCACTGGCGCAAAGCGCCTGACATCAAAGCCATTGATCACGGCTGGATTTTGGAACATCTCCACGGCGTTGGCCACCTCCATTAAAGACAGACTCAGATGGAACAGCCGCCCCGCCTCAGGCGGCAGAGTGTCGAGCGGCAATGCGTTCAGATATGCCATAGCGGCTTCCACGCGCCCAGACATGTGGTCATAGAAGGCCTGGATATCCTCCATGCTGCTGGCCAGGCGCTTGCTGGTCCGCTCGCGTTCCGTAGCGAGCGCCCAGTCGATAAAGGGCTCAAGATCGGCGAACTCGGCGGGTAGTGTCTGTGCGCTCACGGTCTGTTTTACTCCCTCTCCCTCGCTCCGCTCGGTCGTTCCCCCAAGGGAAGGGGGGCTACGCCTCGGCGTAAAAGCGTTCGAGTACGGTGTGGAAATACCGAATCTGCATTTCTTCGTCCTGGAAATACAGCTCCTTCTTGGCCCGCGAGGCCAGCCCGATATGAATCTGTTCGTGGGCGGTGGCGTCCTCTTGCAGCAGGTCCCGGAGCAGGCAGGTGAAATACTCCTGGCCGACACGCTGGCCGGCGTTTTCGGCCGGACGAAAATAGATCTTGATGTCCCAGTCGGTCCGGTCGACCGTCTGTGGCCAGAAGTTATAGGACATATAGAAGTCGTGCGAGACGCCACGGAAGAGCAACAGCGCCATATTGGGAAAGATCGTATAAAAATCAAAGGAGCCGATACGGGGCAGGCGAGATTCGGTCTCGGCCACGCTGAACCGGGCGGCCAGTCTTTCGGTGGCCGGGCCGACGCGATCCTCGGGCGGGTCTGACGAATACACGCTATGGTGATTGAACAGACGGACGTCGAGCAGGCGCGTGAATTGCCCGTCTTTCATCACGCAGAACTCGGGAATGGTCCGGCGGTGTTGAAACGGCAAATGATACAGCTCGTTCTGGGCGTCAAGGGCGATTTTCCAGTTGGCGTGCTCGTCCACTCTATACCGCTTGGCCAGCGCCAGTTCGCCAAAACCGCCGCCCTCAAGCTGGTCGGCCACCCCGCCCAGATATTCCCGGAGGCTCTCGGGTGGGCGCTCGGCCAGATGAATAAAGATAAAGCCTTCGAACACCTCGGTGTGGATCGGGGTCAGGCCCAGGTCGCACTTGGGCAGATCAAAAAAGTTGTCCTCATCCGGCACCCAGGTCAGTTCACCCCTGGTGTTATACGCCCAGGCGTGAAAGCCGCAGGTAAGCGTGCCTTTACACGTACCCTTCTCGTCCCAAACGAGCTTATTACCGCGGTGGGAGCACACGTTATGAAAGCCCCGGACCTCGCCGTCCCTGCCCCGAATGATCAGGACCGAGGCGCGACACATAGTCAGGTCTTTGGCAATATAATCGCCGGGATTCGGGATCTCCTCGACCCGCCCGATATTCAGCCAGGTCCGCCGAAAAATTTTCTCCCGTTCGAGCTCAAAATGCTCCGATGAAATCAGCGGTTCGGCCGCAACCGGGCCGGTGCCGATCTCCGGGTATTTCTCCGCCCAGCGTTTATCCGCAATTACGGTCCGCATGCAACTGTCTCCTTCTTATCTGGCGACGGCTCGCATCTCTGTGGGGATCACGTCACCGTCCTGTACAATAAGTTCGTCATCAAGATACAGCGTACAGCCTTTCATGGGTAGGTCCATATGGCAGGCCGTGTCGTTGCTCCCACCGAGTTCGGTGTTGGGACCAGTTGAGAACAGGACGTTGCCGTAAAAGGCCCGCCCGTCCATACCAACCGAGGGAGCGCCGGTGGCGAGGTAATCCCAGCGCGCGAGATCGTTGAGACCCCAGCCAATATGCGAGATGGCAAACGCTCGGGGGTCGTGAAAGCCGTCCATATAGTTCTTCACCAGTATGGCGTCAAAGCCGCCGCCGATATCAACGATCATGCCGTCTCGAATGGTGAAGGTGATCGGCTCCTGGACGTATTTATTAAACGGGAACAGAATGTCGCCGCGGTCCATGACGACCGTGCCGTTGACTCCGGTCTCGCTGCCCTGGGTCGCCAGAAATC
>WTHD01000498.1 GCA_011523265.1 Candidatus Binatota bacterium | reverse complement strand
GCCAATGCCAACGATGGCAGTTTTGCCTTTTCCGTACCAGCTCATGGGTGCGTCCTTTGGTCAGGCAACAAAACGAAACTTGGGCAGCGTCAGCTCCGCATCGACATCCTCGAAATAGACCTCGACCCTTCTGCCGATTCGGACCTGCTCGCGTTGCGTCCCGGGCAGATTGGAGACCAGAAAGAGCTGCGGCTGCTCTTCAAGCTCGACGAGAATATTGAGGTAGGGTAGTTCATCCCCAAAACCGGTCACGTTGGGCTGGTACATCACGCTAAAACTGTAGATCGAGCCTCGGCCGCTGACCGGCTCGAACGTGAGGGCTGCTCTGTGACAGGCAGTACACACCGGGCGTGGCGGGTGATTAAAATGATGACAGTCCTGGCAGCGCTGAATAACCAGGCAATGTTCCCTGGCCGCCTCCCAGAACGGACGGGTGAGGTCGTCGATCAGGGGACGCGGTTTTTCTTGTGCGGTTGACATGTCGGCCCCGCATCTTGCCATAAGTCTGCGTATGGGTTCAATGCGAAGCCGACATCCGGGGATGAAGCCGGCTGTTCTCTGTCAGGAGGAAGGGGTTATCCCGTGCGGATCGCGTCAAGCTCCTCAAACAGACGGTCGATTTCGTCCTCCGTGGTATAAAAATGGGGCGAAATACGGAGACCACAGCGCGGGCGGTAATCGACAAAGACCCGCCGGGCGACGAGTTGTGCTTCGGCTTGGGCCGCGCCGTCAAAGTCGATACACACCAGGCCGCCGCGTTCCTGGGCGTCTTGCGGCGTGTTGATATGAAGACCGCGGGCAAGCCCGCCTTCAATCAAGCGCCGGCATAACCCGATATTGCGTTGCCGAATCCGCTCCACGCCAACCTCAAGGAGAATCTCGTAGCCGGAGCGGGCGGCATAGATGGCTGACATGCCGGGTGTACCGCCCAGAAAGCGCCGCGCGCTGTGGGCGTAATCAATATCATCGCCAAAGGCAAAGGGCTGTTCCTGCGAGAACCAGCCGGTCATCACCGGGTGTTGTGACAGAAGCCGGTCCGGACGGACGTATAGATAGGCCGCGCCGGGTCCGCCGCATAACCATTTATGGGAGCCGCCGACCACAAAGTCGGCCTGCCAGGCCTGCACATCGATTGGGACGGTCCCAACGGTTTGATAGGCATCGACAATAACCTGGGCGCCGTGGGCATGAGCGGCCTGAACAATGGGGGCAATATCGATTAATGCGCCCGAGCGGTAAAGGCCGTGGTCCAGGACCAACAGCAGCGTCTCGTCGTCAATGGCCTCGATAAAACATTCGGCTGGTTGTCGAATACCGTCCGGAGAGGGGATCATCACCGGCCGGGCGCCGTACCGGGCCCGGGACTGAATATTATAGCGCAGGGTGGGAAAGGTCAGTTCGGCGTACAGAATTTTATTGCGCTTGCCACCGCAGTCAAAGCAGGACAGCGCGGCGTTAAACAGGGCTGACACGTTCTGGTGCATGACCACGCTACCCGGCTCGGCGTTGAGAAACCGGCCAAGGAGTCCAGCGGTTTCCTCGAAAAACCCCATCCAGCGATCCCACACCGCGCTCCCTTCCTGCTGCCAGCTTGCGGCATACTCGTGCAGCCGGTCCGTCGTGGCTCTGGGCATTGCGCCCATGGAATGGGAAATCAGATAGGTCGAGGTTTCAAGGATGGGAAACGCCATCCGCCAGCGGGATAGATCATGTATCATACGGCCCTCCGCCGAGTTGGGTTCTGACATCCCAGAGAATGGGGAAAAAATGGACGCCGACCCGTCCCTGAAGATAGCGGACGCCTGGGGCTTGGAAGGACGTGCGCCCGACAAGTTTGCCGGTGTAGGCGTCTCCCGTACCGGGCTTTGCGCCAACCATGCGTTCGGCCATTAAGGCGTGGCGGGAGCGCCAGATACAAAACTGTTCATCGTATTCAACCATGACCTCACACAGCTGGTGCAGATCCAAATGCCGGGGATCGGCATAGATGTGCGCAACCGCCCGCTCCTGTTGCTCCGCCGTATCCGTCTCAAAGCCGCGGCTGTGCAAGAGTTCACAAAATGCGCTCCACAGGTTGGGACCGTCATAGGCCGCCTGGAGCCGCTGCCGGGAAGCCTCGCTCCCGGCAAACACCTCAAAGAAGCGCTCGTCGCGGAGGCCGGACAGAAATTCGAGCTCTCGAAACTGCAAGGACTGCAAGCCGCTGGCCGGTCTGAGCAAATCGCGAAACTCCAGAAAGTGCGCCGGCGACATGGTTTCCAGCACCTGGACCTGCTGGATCATCACCCGCTCGATCTCGATGAGCCGCCGTATCAACCAGATCGCCTGTCGCACCCGCCCGGCCCGCAGATGGCCGATGATGGTACGGACTTCGTACAGCAGCAACCGAAACCAAAGTTCATAGCTTTGGTGGACAATGATGAACTGGAGTTCATCGTGAGCGGGTGGGTTGGACTGGAGCGTCTGGAGGCTGAGCAGTTCCGGCAGGCGGAGGTAGGACTCGTATGTCAGGTCCGGTTTTGCCTGGGGCATGGCCGTTATTGTACTGCCGAAGGGAGAGGAGGGGCAATGAAGGTAGGCGAAAAATCGGCAGCCGGGGGGGAACGGAGAATCCGGGAAAGGCGAACGGAGACTCTCCAGGCGGACAGGAGAAAAACGTTTATGCCCGTAACCCTGCCTGACGCATCAGCGGCATGACACGCTCGCCGAAATACTTCAGCTCCTCGTTATAGTCCAGCCAGGAGACAATCAGCCCCTCGATGCCGGTGCCGACCAGCTTGACCATTTCATCGACGACCTGCTCCGGTGTGCCGACCAGGGGATAGCCGCCCCAACCAGCGATAAAGCGTTCGGCAAACTGGGTGAGGGTGGCTTCGCTGAACGACTGACTCTCGACACCGAGCAGGTTCAGGATATTGCGGGCCGCGGCCCAGTCGCCTTTTTCAACAACGTAATCATAGGCCCGTTTGGCCTCTTTTTCCGTGTCGCGGCAGACGACAAAACCGTAGGACATCATGCCGATCTCCCGCCCATAGGCGTTGGCCTGTTTTTTCACATCCGCGACGATCTCTTTACCATGCTCCAGGGTATCGACCTGGATAAAATTAAAGTCCACTTCACGCGCGGAGAAGTCCTGGCCGGCAGGCGAGAAGCCGGCGTTAATCAAGGCCGGATAGGGCTGTTGGACCGGCTTGGGCAGCAGATAGCCGTCTTTGACCTGGAAGAACTCGCCCGTATGATCAAAATTCTGCTCGGTCCACAGGCGCTTAATGACCTGGAGCCACTCGCCGGCGTACCGGTAGCGCTCGTCGTGTTCCATCTGCTTGGCCGCAAACATTTCCATCTCCGGCGAGAACCAGCCGCACACAATGTTCAAGCCCCAGCGCCCCTGGGAAATATGGTCTATCGTTGCGCCCTGCTTGGCGGCCATAATCGGATGGATGGTCGGGACGTGCGAGGTGGAGAAGAGCATGATGTTCTTGGTCTGGGTGGCCATGGCCGTGGCCCAGGTATAGGTCTCCATGCAGGTCCCGTTAAAATCGGTGCTCCCGCCAAAGCCCTTCCAGCGTCCGACGGGCACCAGGAGTTCGAATCCCAGGTCGTCGGCCCGCTGGGAAATCAGCACGCTATGTTCGTAGGTGGGTTCAAAGGTGGACTCGGCATGCGTGATGGTACACCCATAGCTACAGTTCTGACCAAAAATACCCAGCTTCATTTTATTGTCATTAAAGACGGGGACGTGCCGGCGGCGATATTCTTTGATGTCGTCTGGATGCATGGAGGTTCCTTTTCTGGGTCGTTGGGTCATAGGGTCTTTGGAGTCTTTGGGGTCCTTTGGGTCTATTGGGTCGTTGGGGTACCTCTTGTATTTCTCCCATGCCTGTGTCTTTGTGAGCAAGGAGTAAACGTGTCCTCCAATCAGACGCAATTGCTGGACACGCTTACTCTTTGGAGTCGAAAAAGAATGCAGGCGAGTTGGGGCGCGGGTGGGAAAACTCGAAATTCATATCTGTACCAAGACCAAGTGTACAAACAGAACTGTTGAGGTCAAGGTCCGCAGCGCCGAGACTGCGCCGGGTATCCATACCGGGCTCACGCTGTTGGCCGCAGTGCAGAAACTCGTGGCTGAACAGCGGCTCGAAGGGGTGACGGAAGTCCGCAAGGCAGCGTGTATGTCGAGCTGTCCGGTCGGTCCTCGGCTCGACCTGATGCAGGACGACACGCGGGTGCGCTATATCAAACGCCAACGACCGACAGGTCGACCGGATTTTGTGACGTGGAGTTCGATCAACAGCATTGAGGACGAGATTCGGAGCTGGCTGGAAGAGCGAATGTAAAGGAAGGTCATATGCGGGTAGCCGTTGGTGGATATCTGGTCGCCGTGAATACCTTTGCCACCCAAAGGATGGGGCTGGACCTGTTTCAGCGGGCGACGCTGAGCGGAGAGCGGGTGCTGCGGGTAGGCGGCGCTCAGGGCTCGATTGCCGGCTTTCTGCACGGAGCCCGGCAGTATCACTGGGATATTGTTCCGCTTCAGTTTGTGGTGCCCGGCGTTGGAGGGAAGGTGACGACGGAAGCGCATGAAGCGGCCAAAGCCGGCTTTCTCGATCTTTTGCGTAAGAATCCACCGGTGGACGGCGTGTTTCTCCAACTGCACGGCACGGCCGTGTCAGACGAGTGCGATGACTGCGAGGGCGATTTGCTCAGAACGCTCCGGGAGTTTCTGGGTGACAGGGTGCCCATCCTGGCGACCCTGGATGGCCATTCCAATACCACCCCGCTGATGGTCGAGCAGGCCAGCATGCTAGTTGGGGTGAAAACCAACCCGCACTACGATTTTTTCCCCGGCGGCGCACAGGCGGCTCGGGTCATGGCCGGCATGTTTGACGGGAGTATCACGCCGACCAGCGCCCGGGCCCAACCGGCTATGGCTCCGGCCCTGCAAAAACTCTATATCGCCCCAGGCTGGCCCATGGAGGCGCTGATGCGACAGGCGGCTACCTTGGGACGTGATTCCCGCGTGCTTGATGTGTCCTTGCTGGGTGGGTTCTTTTGTGCCGACACGCCCGAAACCGGCCTCAATGTGACGGTGACCACCAACAACGAGCCAGTCCTGGCTTACGACATTGCCGAGCAGGTGAAAGAAGCCTGCTGGGCCAAGCGGCACGCGTTTCATACCGATATGGTTCCGGTGGAGGAGGGTGTGCAAGCGGCCATTGAAGCGGAGGACGGCTTGGTCTTGCTCGGAGACCTGGCCGATAGTGGCGGTGCCGGCACACCAGGTGACGGGACCGTCCTGCTGGCGGAATTGCTCAAGCAGAACGCCCAGGGGGCGGTGGTCGGGAATATCACCGATCCGGCGGCCGTGCAGGAAGCTGTCCGGGCCGGGATCGGCAAACATGCCACCCTCAACGTTGGCGGTAAGGTAGACGCCTTCCACGGAGAACCGGTTGAGATCAGTGGCCGGGTACGGGTCATTCAGGACGGGGTGTATAGCGCGGCGACCGCGTTTAATGCGGGCACGTATCGACGCGGGGCAACCGTGGTGGTGGATTGCGGCGGGGTTGAGGTTATTTTGACCTCGCGTCCGACCCACAGCTTTGAAGCCAACCATTTCCGCAGTCTTGGCATTGAACCAACCCAACGGAAAATCCTGGCGGTGAAGTCCGAACTGCAACACCGCGCCGGTTTTGCCGGTATCGCCGATACGTTTATCGACGTGGACACGCCGGGGCTAGCCACCCAGGTGCATGCGCGTCTGCCGTATGAGAAAATCCGGCGGCCGGTCTTTCCACTCGATGACATCTAGGAGCACGTATGAATATCCGTCAAATCGATCATATTGGCGTAGCCGTAAAAGACCTGGATACCTATCTCACCGTCTTTGGAGACATCCTGGGACTGGAAATTCATGACTTTGAAGAGGCCGACCCGTACGAGGGCCTGCGGATTGCCTTTGCCCGGATTGGTGAGGCCGACTTCGAGTTTTTGCAGGACCGAATGCCGGAACTGGGTGACAAAGTGACGGATCAGCGCGACATCTCACGTTGGATAGAAAAACGGGGCGAGGGCATCCATCATATCGCCGTGCGGGTGGACGATATTGACGCCGCCATTCAGGAGGTCAAGGCCAAAGGCTTGCGCGTCCTTGACGAGAAGGGCCGCCCAGGCGCGCGCGGCTCCAAAGTCGCCTTTATTCATCCCAAGAGCACCGGCGGCATACTCATCCATTTTGTGGAGCGAGAAGAGCGGTCGTGAGCGCGTCCTCCGGACCGAGTCCGCACACGGACGACCGGCCGCTGGAGCTGTCCGCAGTTGCGCTGACGGCGCTGCTGAGCGCGATCTGGGGCGGGGCGTTCGTGGCGATCAAGGTCGGCATCTTTGATATGCCGCCCCTTGGGGCCGCCGCCCTCCGGTTCGGTGTGACGGCCGTCATGCTTCTGGCCCTGGCCTGGTATCAGCGGGTGCAACTCCGCTTTGGCTGGAGCGAACTCAAGATATTGGGCCTGCTTGGCTTACTGTTCTGCTACGGCAATATGGCGGTCTATCTGGGGACGGCGCTCACGACCTCCGGCCGCTCGGCCGTATTCTTTAGCGCCCAGCCTATTTTCATTGCCCTGCTGGCGCCCTTCTTCCTGCCTGGTGACCGCCTGACGGCTCGCAAGGTCTGCGGCCTGGCGGTTGCCTTTAGCGGCATCGTCGTCCTCTTCTCGTCACAGTTCGGCGGTGGCCTGAGCGATGCGCTTATAGGCGACGCCATTGTCCTCAGTTCGGCCCTGACGATTGGCATCTCTGGCATCATCACCAAGCGCGTCGCCGGACGGGTTCATCCCGTCGCGCTGGTGTGTTGGCAGACCTGGATCACCTGGCCCATCCTGACCCTGTTCTCCTGGATGTTTGAGGCGGACCAGCCGTTTCTCCTCTCGACGCGCGTCATCGTGTCCATCGTTTATTTGAGTGCGGTTTCCGCGGCCTTCGGGTTCGTGGCCTACGCCTGGCTGATTCAGCGCCATTCGCCCACGCGCGTTGCCTCGCTGACGTTTCTCACTCCGGTGTTTGCCGTGCTCTTCGGTTGGCTGTTGCTGAGTGAACACATGGGGGTGGTCCAGTTACTCGGCGTGGCTGGCGTGTGTGTCGGTATTTATATCGTGAACAGCAGCGGAGCGTCGGTTAGGTCTGTTGAGTCTGTTGAGTCTGTTGAGTCTGTTGAGCCCGTTGGGTTGAGACCCTATAGACCCAACGACCCTATAGACTCAACAGACCCTAAGCTTCCCGCAACACGTGCAGCTTCAGGAAGACATAGGCCGCCACGATCAGACACAGACCGCCCGTGCCGCCGACCGTCAGCGGGGTACCGATGAGGGGGGCGAGAAAACCCGCCAGCAGACTGCTCAGGGGCGGGGCACCCATAAACATGATGAAGAACAGGCTCATGATCCGGCCGCGCAGATGGTCCGGCGATAAGGTCTGGAGCAGAGTGTTGGTGGCGGCCATGGGAACCATGATGCCGGAGCCAACAAGCGGCAGGACGAGCATGGACAGCCAGAAGTTGTGGGACAGGGAGAACAGGATGAGGCCAAGGCCAAACCGAATAAAGGCAAAGGCCATGACCCGACCGAGTTGTTCCGTGCCCTGGTGACGGGCCATCAGCAGGGCGCCCACCACGGCTCCTGCACCAGCCGAACCCATCAGCAGACCCATGCCGTTTGGCCCACTGTCTAAAATATCGCCAGCAAAGATCGGCATCAGCACGGTGTACGGGGTGCTGAGCAGGCTGATCATGCTGACCAGAATCAACAACAGCCGGATCGCCGGAGTATGCAAGGCATAACGGATACCTTCCCCAATAAAGGTGGTGGTTGATTGCGCGGGGTGCGGCTCAACCACTCTGGGGGGGAGCCGCATGGCGAGAAAGCCCCCGATAATGGCCAGGAAGGTGCAGCCGTTAAAGGTGAAGCATACGCCCTCGCCAAACTGGGCAACCAGCAGCCCGGCCAGGGCCGGACCGAGAATCCGGGCCGCGTTGACCAGAGTGGAGTTGAGGGCAATTGCACTCGACAGGTCGTCTTTGCCCACGATCTCCATCAGAAAACTCTGCCGGGCGGGCATCTCGAATGCCTGAATCGTGCCGGCAACCAAGGCGAGGACAAAGACCTGCCAAGCGGTAATCCACTCACTCATGGTGAGAATACCCAGCACGAAGGCCTGCAACATGGCCAGCCAGAGGGCAACCAGAATAACCCGGTAGCGGTTGAAGCGGTCGGCAACGACCCCGGCCAGCAGCCCGAACAGGAGGGTCGGCACCTGACCGGCAAAGGCGACCAGCCCGAGCATCAGGGAGGACTCGGTCAGCCGATAGATCAGCCAGGCCTGGGCCATGTTCTGCATCCAGAATCCGGTCCGGGAGACGAACTGGCCGACAAAAAAGAGGCGAAAGTTCCGATGGCCGAGCGCCCGGAAGGCATAGGGCAGGGAACAACCAAAAAGGGTCTTGTCGGTCTTTTCGATTGTCGCTGCTGAGGGTGTGGACGGGGAGCTACTCAATGGGCCGCGCTCCTCACTACAGAGGAAACGCTACACAGGAAAGAGAATATAAAAAGGGCAAAGGGGCCGTGTCGCTGCATAGCGTGCAAAGCTATCTGGAGCGTGAGAACCCTGTCAAGGAAAGGCTTGTCCGGGGGTGGGGAATATGGTGTTTTGAGGCGCATATTATTTAAGGAGGGGATCATGGACATTGGCGTACTGGTGACAGCGACGGCGGAGAGCGGAGACCTGAGCGCGGTTGCCCGCAGGGCAGAAGCGCTGGGGTTTGCTTCCCTATGGATTCCTGAACACCCGGTGATCCCGGTTGGGCATACCACGCCGTTTCCTGGAGCGGACGATGGCGTTCTGCCAGAGCACTATAATCGTTGGGCCGATCCGTTTATTGCGCTGACCGTGGCGGCCGGGGTGACGAACCGTATCAAGCTCGGCACCGGGATTTGCCTGCTGCCCGAACGCGACCCGTTAATGACGGCCAAGGTAGTGGCCAGCCTTGACTTGTATTCCAACGGCCGGGTGATCCTAGGTATTGGCGGTGGGTGGCTGCGCGAAGAAACTGAGATCATGGGGACCTCATTTCGTCTGCGCTGGCGACGCCTACGTGAGACCGTCGAGGCCATGCGGCTGCTGTGGACGCAGACAGAGGCCAGCTATGACGGGGAACTGGTCCAATTCCCGGCGGTTCGCTGCGAGCCCAAGCCGGTCCAGCAAAACGGCCCGCCGGTGTTACTTGGCGCGCACGGCCCCAAAGCCCTGGAACGTGTCGCGCGTTCCTACGATGGCTGGTTTCCGTTAGCCTGGAGTCCACAGGCATTGGGAGCCGAGATCGAAGAACTCCGAAAGCTCGTCACAGAGGCGGGTCGCGACCCCGACAGTGTGCCGGTGACGCCTATTATCGATCCGGACAACGGCAACCTGTCCGTTGATACGCTGAAGCGCTATCAGGAGGCCGGCGTGGATGGAGTCGTGGTCTTCAACCAACAGATGGGCACCGAGATCGCGGATGGGAAAGCACACGAATGGCTCGACCGCGTGGCACCAATCGTAGACCGGGCACAAGGGGTGTGATAATTGCGGCACTCCACAACTGAAGCCTGTGTCCGCTGAGGAGTGAGGATGGCCATGACTAAGCGTAGCGATGTGGGTAGAGGGCCTCAAAAGCAGGGATGCCACCTTTGGAGCATAGGAAGAGCCTGCCTTCTCTTTCTCCTGACCATCAGCCTGCTGGTGCTGTCTTCCACCGCTCAGGCGCAGACGCAGTCCGGTATCTGCGACCGGACCCCGCAGGTGAGAGACGCCCTCGTCGCTATAGTCGGGGGCGGGGTGACCTGCGCCGATGTGACACCCGACCAACTCGGTCGTATTAGTGTTGTGAGTCTGGGCTCCGAACGCATAGAAACATTACAGTCGGATGACTTTGCCGGTCTCACCAGCTTGGAGCAGTTGGACCTCTACGACAACGACCTCACCGCTCTCCCCCCCAACATCTTCGCCGGCCTCACCAACTTGCGACAGTTGAACCTGTGGCACAACGACCTCGCCACCCTCTCCCCCAACGTCTTCGCCGACCTCACCAACTTGCGAGTTTTGGACCTCGACGACAACGACTTCGCCGACATCCCGCCCGACGTCTTTGCCGGCCTGACCAATCTGGAAAGATTGTGGCTCAATGACACCCGAGTCCCCAACCTCCCCCCCAGTCTCTTTGCCGGCCTGACCAGTCTGGAGTTCTTTGTGGACTCTGGCAACGAATTTACGGCTCTTACCCCCGATGTCTTCGCCAACCTCACCAGCTTGGAGCCCATTTCGCTCTGGAATAACT
>WTHD01000188.1 GCA_011523265.1 Candidatus Binatota bacterium | reverse complement strand
ACCCCGGCTGCGACCCATCCGCCAGACCCAGGTCGATACGTTGGCGCATCTCGGTGAATGAATGGAGCTAACAGCACATATTGATCGAATGGTTGCTGCCGCGAACTGGCGGCAAAGCGCAGGGCAAATCCTCCGCCAGACGAAAATCCAACCAGCGTCCTGGGGCCAGCGGGTTGGACAGCCTCCAGGAAATCCTCCACATCGTCTTCGAGCTGGCCGATGTAGGTAATCTGGCCCTTCGGACCGGACTCTCCGTGCCCACGCATATCCAGGGCATAGACCGCATAGCCCGCCTGCGCTAACCCCCTGGCTAAGGGATGGAGGCTGTTACTGCTTGCGGACGATCCATGGATAAGCACCGCCGACCCTTGGGCTGGGCTTGCGGCAGGCGCGTAGGCCCGAAACGCCAAACGCGTTTCGTCCCGAGCGGTATAACGTTTGAGTTGAGTAAGGTCAGAGAAGTCCACACTACGGAATGGTGCGTTGATACTTTTCATCGGAGGCGGCGGCTGAGGAGCACCCAGTACAACAGCTAAGGCGAGCAACACAGACACGACAGCCACCCCTGCAATGAGCACAATCGCTATACGTTTCATGGATCCTCCTTGGGAAGGTGAATGATCGGACGCGACCGGGAATGCGCGTAGCTCTCAAGCAGTTGCTTGGAACCCAACGATTAAACGCCGGCCTATTGCCGCCAGGGCAGATTCGAGCCGGGGCAGTTTCGACGGATGGCGAGGGTCCAGTAAACGACGCACCTCTTTTTCGTCACAGCCCAGTCGCTTTGCCAAGCCAGCCTTTGTCATTCGGGCTTCCTGAAGGGCGATATAGAGGGCGGCCTTGACCGCGCTGTGTGCAGCCAGCGGCACCGGGTAACATCCTTTCTTGACCGCAGACGGAAGGGGGATGGGCAGGCCCGTGACAATCCGGTTCACAATGGCTTCGTCGAGACAATCGGCTGCCTCGTGCAGGGCATGTTCGATGTCGTCTCCCTGAGTGATGGCTTCGGGCAAATCGGCGAATGTGACGACAAAACCGCCATCGACCGAATCGGGTTTTAGCCGAGCGGGATAAATAAAGCTTTGCATAGGCGTCTCCTACAAGTCATCGATACCGAGTTGGTCCAGCATGGCCCGTAGCGTTCCTGTTTTGAGCTCACCCTTAGGATTCCGAACGATTGTGAACCGTGAACCATAGAATAATGTTC
This sequence comes from Candidatus Binatota bacterium, assembly GCA_011523265.1. Classification (GTDB taxonomy): domain Bacteria; phylum Desulfobacterota; class Binatia; order Bin18; family Bin18; genus Bin18. The sequence goes on along the minus strand of WTHD01000188.1, from coordinate 940 downwards.
CGTGACTGCCTTTCCCGCGACGGGCCACAAACTGAACTTTCACTCTATTTGCTCTGCCCAGTTTTCTCACCTTGCGGATGAATTCATTCCCCGTCACAGCTCATATAACGGACATTTTTGTCCGCCTGTCAAGCCGGAAGCGCTTCTCGTTGATCGCCTGACGAGGAAAAATGTTTCAGCTCATGCTAATTGAGTCGCTATGTTCTGGGACTCACCAGGTGGCTGGAAGGCGTGGAGAATATACTCGCAGTCGCACCGCAGGGGTAAGGGAATGTGATCGTGCTGGACTTGCTTAAGAAACATTTCGGTTACGACCAGTTCCGTCCGCTGCAAGCGGAGATCATCGCCGGTGTGCTGGAGCGGCATGACACCCTGGTTCTGATGCCCACCGGCGGCGGGAAGTCCCTCTGCTATCAGTTGCCCGCGCTACGCTTCGACGGGCTGACGCTGGTCGTCTCACCACTGGTCGCCCTGATGAAAGACCAGGTCGATACGCTCAAGGCCAACGGCATCGCCGCCGAGTTCATCAACAGCAGCCTGACCTACCCGGAACTGAACCGCGTGCGGAGGCGGGTACAACGGAATGCGGTCAAAATCCTGTACGTCGCCCCGGAGCGGCTGGCCCTGCCGGGCTTCCTGGATCTCCTGGCCAAACTCACGGTCAGCCTGGTGGCCGTGGACGAGGCGCACTGCGTCAGCCACTGGGGACACGACTTCCGACCCGACTACAAGCAGCTGGGCAAGGCGCGGCAGAGCCTCGGCAATCCGCCCTGCATCGCGCTGACCGCGACGGCGACTCCCGAGGTGCAGGAGGGCATCCGGCAGGTGCTCGGGATCCAGGCGGCACGGTTGTTCCACACCGGCATCGAGCGGCCCAACCTGCTGCTGAGCGCGCGCGAGATGGCTACCGATGAGGACAAGCTGGAGCGGATCCTCGAAG
>WTHD01000118.1:8446-10435 GCA_011523265.1 Candidatus Binatota bacterium | reverse complement strand
GGCGTATACCAGCACATTCACATCAGGGAGCAGCATCTTCCTGCTCCATCAGGTCAACCAGCGAGGCAGCATCATCAAGATCAACGCCCGGCAGCAGCCCTTTCCCCTTGACGGTTGTGAGTCGGACCCGGTCTTTTTTCTTCCGGTTCTGATGTCGAGCCAACACTTCCCGCAACGCGTCTTCGATGACCGCAGTCAGGGTTCGCCCTGTTTGGAGGGCGAGTTGCTTGGCTGAGGCGAGCAGTTCGTCGTCGAGGCGGATAGTTGTACGCATGCATCAGTACATATTAACTGGACATCAATATGTCAAACAGAATGTTCTCGCTCTTATCACCTTGGCTCGCGAGCTAAAATCGTTATAATAGGCAGTCTTAAGGAGACCGCATGCTGCTCGATACCCTACAACGCCCGATCAAGGACCTGCGTATTTCCGTTACCGACCGGTGCAATTTTCGCTGCACCTATTGCATGCCGCTGGACGACTATGACTGGCTGGACAAGAGCGAGGTGCTGACGTTTGAGGAAATCACGCGGCTGGCCCGTCTGTTTATTCAGCTCGGGGTTGAAAAAATTCGTTTGACCGGGGGCGAGCCCTTGGCCCGGCGAGACCTTGAGCAACTCGTCAAAAGCCTGTCCGACCTCGACGGTCTACGTGATCTGTGTCTCACCACGAACGGCTCAACCCTGGCGGAAAAAGCCCAGGCCCTGAGAGCAGCTGGCTTACGCCGGCTGAATGTCAGCCTCGACAGCCTCAAACCCGACCGTTTTCGACGCATCACCAAGCGCGGTGACTTGCAGAAAGTTCTGCACGGCCTGTTTGTAGCCAAGGAGCACGGGTTCTCGCCGATTAAGCTCAACGCGGTCATCGAACGCGGCGTGAATGACGACGAGATTATCGATCTGGTGACGTTCTCGCTTGAGCATGGCTTTGCCATCCGTTTCATTGAGTTTATGGATGTGGGCAATGCCAATCACTGGCAGTCGGACACCATCGTGCCCAAGCAGGAAATCCTGGACATCATCAACACGCGCTTTCCCCTGCGAGAAATCGGCCGAAAGGGCGGCAGCGCGCCGTCGGTGGATTATCAATGTGTCGACGGCCGCGGTGATATCGGGGTGATCGCCTCGGTCACCGAGCCGTTCTGTACGTCTTGTACGCGCGCGCGGCTGACCGCGGATGGCAGACTCGTGACCTGTCTCTTTGCCAACACCGGCCATAACCTCAAGGTTCTGCTGCGCGGTGGAGCCAGCGATGACAGGCTGCTCGACGTGCTGCAACGGGTCTGGCTCCAACGGACAGACCGCTACTCGGAAGAACGCTTGGCCGCCCTGCGTTCGGGTGCCGGCTATGACCCCAAAGAGCATAAAAAGATCGAGATGATCAGTCTGGGCGGCTAAGGTCGCGCCCCCGAGTCAGAACGTCGTCGAGAACTCCGGCAGCACGGCAAGCGTCTTGAGATCGTAGATCTCAACCGTGCCGCCACCGTCTTCTTTCAGAATCAGCAGGCCAACCGTGCCCGGCTGAGCCGCGTAATTGTGCGGATAGGTCGGGCTGCCGGGATTAATGACCAGGACATCGGCGTGGCGCTGGATACGCTCGACATGGGTATGGCCGCAGACAATAATATCGGCCCGCCGGCCAAAGGCCTGCTCCATCGTCCGCTCAATCGGCCAGTGCGGATATTCGTTCGGATCCAACACGTCGTGCACCAGCCCCAGCGTGTAGCCCGCGCACTGCGTCACAACGGCCTCGTGCAGCCGAGGATCTTCCGGGACGACCGCGCGCCCGCCTGAACCTTCGTCGCCATTGCCCCGACACGCCACCACGGGCGCGATTTCTTCGAGCCAGTCCAGCACGGCAAGGCAGTGCAGATCGCCGGCGTGGACAATCAGGTCAACCCCGGCGAATACCGTCCGCACCTGGTGCGGGAGTTCGGGCATGGCCTCGGGGATATGCGAGTCGGCGATGAGTCCGATTTTCATACCAAG
>WTHD01000118.1:0-8346 GCA_011523265.1 Candidatus Binatota bacterium | reverse complement strand
TTATTTCGGACTATGGTGCGGGAGTTTGCCGAGGAACAGGTCAAACCCCACGTCATGGAGATGGATCGCGCAGCCAAGATTCCCCAGGAGTTGATTACCCAACTCTTTGACCTGGGGGTTATGGGTATCGAAATTCCGGCCAGCTACGGTGGCGCCGGCTCCAGTTTCTTCATGTCCATTCTGGCCATTGAAGAGTTTGCGCGGGTCGACCCGGCGGTCGCCACCTGTGTGGACGTCCAGAATACGCTGGTTAATAACGCCCTTGTCCGCTGGCTCAACTCCGAGCAGAAAGCCCAGTTTTTTCCCCGCCTGGCCACGGACACGGTTGGGGCCTATTCTCTGTCCGAGTCCGGTTCCGGGAGCGATGCCTTTGCCATGCAGACCCGCGCTCGGCCGGATGGCGACACCTTTGTACTGAACGGCCAGAAGATGTGGACCACCAACGGTGCCGAAGCCGGGGTGTATCTGCTCTTTGCCAATGCCGACCCGGATAAGGGCTATAAGGGCGTGACCGCCTTCATGGTCGAACGCGATATGCCGGGTTTCAGCGTTGGGAAAAAAGAGGACAAGCTGGGCATCCGCGCCAGCTCGACCTGTGAGCTGATCCTCGAAGACGTCCAGGTGCCACGCAGTCAGGTCGTGGCGGAGATCGGCCAGGGCTATAAGGTCGCGATCGAGACCCTGAACGAAGGCCGGATTGGGATTGGAGCGCAAATGACCGGCCTGGCCCAGGGAGCCTTCGAATGCGCGCTCGGCTACGCCAGGGAACGCTCGCAGTTTGGGCGGGCGATTGCGGATTTTCAGGCCATCCAATTTGAGTTGGCCGAGCTGGCGACCGAGATCGAAGCCGCCCGGCTGATGGTGTATAACACGGCCCGCCTCAAAGAGAGCGGACAGCCGTTTGCCCATTCCGCGGCCATGACCAAATTCTTTTGCTCCCAGGTCGGGGAGCGGGTGGCCTCGCGCTCTCTGGAGATTTTCGGCGGTGTGGGCTTTACCAAGGACTATCCGGCCGAGAAGTTCTACCGGGACGCCAAGATCGGTAAAATCTATGAGGGCACCTCGAATATGCAACTCAAAACTATTGCCGCCAACCTGCTGAGGAGCTGAGACATGCCGCAACGCGTTGTGACTGACACCATGGCCGGGCTGAAACTGCCCGACTTCGACACCTGGAGCGAGCGGGTTGCGACCGTGCTCGGCCAAAACCCTGGGCCGTTCACCGGCCCCGGCACCAACACCTATCTGGTTGGCACGAGCAAACGGCCATTGCTGCTCGACACAGGAATCGGCCTGGAGGTCTACGATCCTTTATTGGAACAGGGCCTGTCCGAAACCAAAGGCGCCACCGAACTCCAGGAGATCGTCCTCACCCATGTGCATCAGGATCACATCGGCGGGGTGCCCAATGTGCAGAAACGGTTTGGCAAACTCGGCGTCTCAAAACATCGCTGGCCGGAAAAAGACCAGGCATATGATTTTCCGCTGACCTATATCGAAGACGGGGCGACCATCGAGACCGACGGGGCCACCCTGCACGCGATCCATACGCCGGGCCACGCCAAAGACCACCTGTGTTACTACCTCGAAGAGGAAAAAGCACTCTTTACTGGAGACCTGGTGCTTGGGGCCGGGACAACAGTCGTGCCGGAAGAGGGCGGCGGCTTGATTGACTATATGGCTTCGCTGCGCAAGCTGCTCAATCTCGATCTGTCGGTGATCTATCCCGCCCACGGCCCGGCGATTCGCGAGCCGTACAAAAAGCTGAACGACTACATCGCCCACCGTGAGCTGCGCGAGCAGCAGGTGCTGGACACCCTCAACGCCGGCCTTACCAAAATTCCGGACATGGTAAAGCGCATTTATGTTGACGTGCCCGAGTTTCTGCACGCCGCAGCCGGGAACTCCGTACAGTCCCACCTGATTAAGCTGGAAAAAGAAGGCGTGGTGAAAAACGAAGGCGAGGAGTGGGCGTTGGTGTGATAAAGATATTCAGTCATGACAACGTATGAATGGATCGCGTTAGCTGGTACCCTAACCTTCCTTTGGAAAATTCTCAGCCACCAGTGCAAGTCGGCCCTGGTGGTTATTGGTAGCGGAGGAAGATATGTGACGCTTCGCTTACCTGACCCACTGAGATGCGAGGGAGAACCATATGCTTACGCCTGAACCTTTAACCACATCAGAAGCCCTCGGCCTGTTGGTCAGCCTATTACAAACCGGTCTTATTGCCTGGGGTATCTGGCTGATGGCAAGGTCCAGTAATGACCGCAAAGCTATTGCTGACACTTTGAATACACATACAGATGCGTTGAGGCGACTGCTGGAAGAGCGGAGATAGAATCAAGCGTGAGGACTGAAATCCCCCAGATGCTTGCGGCAGTCTATCCTAACTGAACAACACCTTGGCCAGTTCCGACCGGTACCGGTCCGCCAGTTCACTCCGAGCGCCGACCACTTCAAAAATTTCGAGCATGGCCTTGCGCGCCCCCTCGTCGCGGAAGGTACGGTCTTTTTTGACAATCTCCAGATATTCGGTGAGTGCCTCTTCATAGCGGGTCGAAGCCGCCAGAATCTGGGCTAGCGCAAACCTTGTGTCCAGGTCGTTCGGGTCGGCCTCGATTTTCTCGCGACAGGCGGCCTCTTCATCGGCGCTGGCGCCGGTCTGTTGCACGCGTATCTGAGCGACCAACTGCTGGGCTTCGGCATGCTCCTGGGTATGTGGGGGGATACGGCCAAGCAGGGTAAGCGCGTCCGCGTGCTCTTCCTTGCCCACCAGAAGACGGGCAAGCCCGAGCAGTGCCTTCGGCTGCCGCTCATCCTTTGAGAGGGCGGCCCGATACAGACTCTCGGCCCCCTGCTCCTTGCCCTGATCTTGCAGGTCCTGGCCTTGCTGGGCCAGAGAATCGGCCTCGGACGGCATCAGTTCTTCAATAAACTGGCGAATCGCCGGCTCGGGCAGAGCGCCCAGAAACTCGTTGGCAATAGCGCCCTCCTTGACGGCCTTCACCGCCGGAATGCTGCTGATCTGAAAGGATTGGGCCAGGGCGGGATTTTCGTCAACATTCACCTTAGCCAAAACAAACTTACCGGCTTGTTCGTCCGCGAGTTTCTCCAACACCGGGCCGATGGCCCGACAGGGACCGCACCACGGAGCCCAAAAATCCAGCACAACCGGGACGCTGTACGAGCGTTCGAGCACGTCCTGCTCAAAGTCCTTTTCATTGATATCAACGGTCCATTCGCCCATGAAATTCTCCCCGCACGATTGTCTCTTGTTTTTTGAAGCGACGGGGCATGACGACCCATGCCCGCTTCCTCAGGAGGGCCATCTTACCATACCGTCTGCGCTCCTTCCATCTTGCCAGCCTCTACCAAATCTGAGAAAGGTATAGCTCTTTCAGCAGCCACGTCCCAAAAGCAAGATAGGACATAAAGGGGTAGATCATGGCGAGCAAGACGATGTTTGAGAAAATCTGGGAGTCGCACGTGGTGCGGACCGAAGAGGACGGCACCGCGCTCTTGTATGTTGATCGTCACCTCACCCACGAGGTGACTTCTCCACAGGCGTTTGAGGGCTTGCAACTGGCCGGTCGAAACGTGCGCCGCACACAGGCGACGATAGCCGTGCCCGACCATAACGTGCCAACAACCGACCGGGACAAGCCGATTGAAGATGCGGTGGCGGCCAAGCAGATCGAGGCCCTCCAGGAGAACTGTCGGACAACCGGCGTCCCGATTTTCGACATAGACGACATCCGCCAGGGTATTGTGCATGTGATCGGACCGGAGCAGGGGCTCACCCTGCCGGGCATGATCATCGTGTGCGGGGATTCCCATACCGCCACGCACGGCGCGTTTGGCGCCCTGGCCTTTGGTATCGGCACCAGCGAGGTGGAGCACGTATTAGCCTCCCAGTGCCTGCTCCAGAAGAAAGCCAAGACCATGCAGGTGCGGGTGGAGGGCGTGTTGCCCGAGCGGTGTTCCGCCAAAGATATTATCCTGGCCATTATCGGCAAGATCGGGACGGCTGGCGGAACCGGACATGTCATCGAATACACGGGCTCTGCCATCCGGGCGCTGTCAATGGAAGGCCGTATGACGCTGTGCAATATGTCCATTGAGGGCGGCGCGCGGGCCGGTATGGTTGCACCGGACGAAAAGACGTTTGCCTATATCAAGGATCGTCCGTTTGCGCCCAAGGGCGAGCTGTTCGAGCGGGCGGTAGCGGCCTGGCAGCAACTGCCGTCCGACCCGGACGCCAGCTTTGACAAGACCGTAGAACTGAAGGCGGAAGATATCGCCCCCCAGGTCACCTGGGGTACGAATCCGGGCATGGTCACCGATATTACCGGCAGCGTGCCGGACCCGGCCGATATGCCCTCGCCGGAAATCCAAGAGGCCACGCAACGGGCTCTGGCCTATATGGCCCTGAAGGCCGGCACTCCCATGACGGAAATTCCGGTCGACCGGGTCTTTATCGGCTCCTGCACCAATTCCCGCATAGAAGACCTGCGCATTGCCGCCCAATATGCCAAGGGCAGAAAGGTCGCCTCGACCGTCAACGCCCTGGTGGTGCCGGGCTCCGGCCTGATCAAAAAGCAGGCCGAGGACGAAGGGCTCGACCTCATTTTCAAGGACGCGGGCTTCGAGTGGCGCGAGGCCGGCTGTTCCATGTGCCTGGCCATGAACGCCGACACCCTGCAGCCGGGTGAGCGCTGCGCCTCAACCAGCAACCGCAATTTTGAAGGCCGCCAGGGCAAGGGCGGGCGCACCCATCTGGTCTCTCCGGCCATGGCCGCGGCCGCGGCTATCGAAGGCCGCTTTGTCGATATCAGAAACTGGAGCTAAAGCCGTATTGGAGACACATATGGACGCTTTTACCACGCTCACAGGTATTGTTGCCCCGCTCGACCGGGTGAATGTTGATACCGACCAGATTATTCCCAAGCAGTACCTCAAGACCATTAAACGCACGGGCCTGCGGGAAGGCTTGTTCTCGGATTGGCGCTACGCCGGCGACGGCAACCCCCAGGAGGGCTTTGTCTTAAATCAACCGCGCTACGACGGAGCGAGCATTCTCCTGGCGCGGGACAACTTCGGCTGTGGTTCGTCGCGCGAGCACGCGCCGTGGGCCTTGTTGGACTATGGCTTTCGGTGCGTCATCGCCCCCAGTTTTGCCGATATCTTTTTTAACAACTGCTTTAAAAACGGTATGCTACCGGTTGTCCTGACAAATGCAGAAGTCGATCAATTATTCACAGAAGTCGAACCCCGGCCGGGCTATCAGCTCAGCGTGGACCTGGCGGCCCAAACCGTCACCACACCGGACGGGACGAGTTTTCATTTCGACGTTGACCCGTTTCGGAAGGACTGTCTGCTCAACGGCCTGGACGAAATCGGGCTCACCCTGCAAAAGGAGGCCGACATCACGGCCTACGAGCAGCGCCGTAAGAGCGAAGCGCCCTGGCTGTTTCCCGATCTGGGGTAGAAAATACTCACCATGTCCTCGTATCCCCTCACCACCCAGGAAGCCGTCTTGCTGCAGCAGGCCGCGGGCATGGCGGGCGACCGGCTGGCGCGGCAGGAGAATGACGCCGGGGTTCGTTCCATGGAGACCCTTCTGGCTCACCTCGAAGAGGAACAACCGCAAACCGTCAGCCTCAATGTGCTCCAACGCGAAGTCCTCGGAAAAATGCTCATGAATCTGTCTTTCGATCTGCTTCGGGAGGATGAGGATGAGCGGTCGGCGCTCGCCGAGGAATTGGCTGAACGGTTGTTTCAAGACGGCGAAGGAGAAGACGCATGAAATTTGGTGTTGTCATCCGTAATATGGGTCCGGCCGCTACCCGGGACACGCTCGGTGCCTGCGTGCAAGCCGTAGAAGAAACGGGCTTTGATGCCGCGTTTGTGGTCGATCATCTGGCGATTCCGCCGGACCAGACCGAAGGCTCGGGGGGCCGTTATTTTGAGCCGCTGACAACGCTGGCCTATTTTGCCGCGCTGACCCGGAAGATTCAGCTCGGTATTTCCGTTCTGGTCTTTCCCTACCGGCCCGCCGTGTATATGGCCAAGCAGGTGGCCACCCTCCAGGAACTCTCAGGCGAGCGGCTTATCCTTGGCGCCGGGGTCGGCTGGATGCGGCCGGAATTTGAAGCCCTGGGCGTAGACCCCCGCAAGCGTGGGGCCATTACCAACGAAACCCTCGAAGTCGTCCATCAGTTGTTTGATAACGATGTGAGTTCGTACAACGGTAGCCACATCAAATTCCCCGAATTTGTCTTTGCTCCGCGTCCGGCGCGGCCGCCCATCTGGGTGGGAGGGGCTGGACCCAAGGCCATTGAACGGACCATCAAATGGGGCGACGGCTATTACCCGATCGGACTCCAGTCCGGGGAGTTGGCCCAGGTTGCCGCGCATTTACGCGAGGAATCCGAAAAGCACGGGCGGTCCATGCCCGACCTGATCGTCGGCGGCATGATCCGCGAGGGCAGTCCCGAACCCATGATCGATCGCATATCGGCCATGAAAGAGGCCGGGGCCAATTACTATGTTCTGGGGCTGGGACGCTACGCTGATGCCGCGACCTTCCGCAGCGGTATAGAGCGCTTTGCCGCCGAGGTTAGGCCGAAGATTAACTGACGGACAGCCTTCCTAAAAATCCCTTCTCCCTTGAGGGAGAAGGTTAGGATGAGGGTGAATTCCCTCTCCCCCGTGCCACTTCCAGCAAACGAGACGGAAAATCCGACATCACGCCGTCCACTCCGAGGTCAAGCAGGCTGCGCATCTCGTGCGGCTCATTAATCGTCCACGCATGGATTTCCACATTGAGTTGGTGCGCGGCGGCAACCGTTTGTTCCGTCACCAGCGGGATATTCTGATATGTGGGTGGAATCTGGAGCGCCTGACCGGGCGGCTGATAGCCGTCTAGCTGACCGGCGGCAACGCGCTGGATAAAATCGACCACTTCGTTATAGCCAAAATTCGTCGGCATATCCGGGACCAGCGTCCGCACGCGCGCCAGGACCACGTCATGTTCTGACGCGACAATAACGTCATCCGCCCTGCCGCAGTCTTTGATCACCGCAATCACCGGTTCTTCGATGGGCGGGTCGGACGGCTTGATCTCAACCGTAAATTTTACCCGCGGGAAGCTCCTCAGTACCTCTTGGAGCGGAGGAATAATCACGTCCGAGGCACGGAAAGGGAGCGTCTTGCCCTCATCCGGCGAAAACCGATAGCCCGCGTCAAGCTGTTGCAGGGCAGCGAGGGAATAGTTCTGAACCGCGCCCAGACCATTGGTCGTCCGCTCGATGGTCGCGTCGTGGATGACCATGACCTGCCCATCCTCAGACGCATGCACATCCAACTCGATATACTCAACACCCGCATCCACAGCCCGCTGAAACGCGGCCATGGTATTCTCGGGCGCTTCCCCGCTGGCGCCCCGGTGCGCAAACAGTCTGGGTTTCGATCCGTCGAAAAATGTTGTCATACAACCTGCCTTGAGAGCGTTGGGTATGTGTTCGACTTGCTACCCCATATCAGTATCTTTTCGCGCTTCCGAACGCGGTAGGAGGGCAGCAAGATCACCGATACTTTTGTTGCTTGCTTCAGTCTTTTCCTACCACAGCTCCCGAACATCCAGAACGAATCCGGGTAGAACGACTTCACCGTCGAGTGAAGCCGGATCATTACGAATCTCAACGGCCTGCTTCGGGCGGTAGATATAGACACGCTTTTCGAGCGGATCAATCAGCCAGCCGAGCTGGGCACCGGTGGCAAGGTATTCCTGCATTTTTTCTTGCAAGGTAGCGAGACGATCCTGTTGCGAGCGAAGCTCGACCACAAAGTCGGGACACAGCGGGGCAAAGCCGTTCTGCTGTGCCTCGGTCAAAACCTCCCAGCGAGCGCGTCTCAGCCATGAGACATCCGGTGAGCGTTTTGCGCCATTCGGCAGCATGAATCCGGTTGAAGAATCGAATACCAGACCGGTCCCATCCGTTTCTGCCCAGTTTGCTAAACGCTGGGTAATTCTACTATTCCGCCATCCCGTCTTTGATCCTGTTGGAGGCATAATCACCAACTCGTGCTGCGCAGTCAGTTCAAGGCGCAACTCCGGGTTCTCTTGGCATAGCAGCACACACTGTTCATCCGTCAGTTGTACCGCCTGCACATTGATTTTCACCGGAATGGAATATTCCGCCCAACCCGGCCAGGCTGGTTTGCTTACTTGAGACATCTTTTTTCTCCGTGGCTTTTCAGCCTAGAACGCCACCTGTTGTTTTTCAACGCCTGCCGAGATTCCGTGAAGCGTCCATTGAGAATATGAGCTCACTCTTTTAC
>WTHD01000233.1 GCA_011523265.1 Candidatus Binatota bacterium | reverse complement strand
CTATAATCCGACGGCGGCTCTCCGGTCTGACGCTTTTACCTTGACGCCCGACGATCCGCGCTGGTCCGCGTTTATCGAATGGGCCAAGGCGAAAAAGCTCTATACCTTTCAAATCATCGGACTGAGCCAACCCCAAACGAGAGGGGAAGGGCCGCCCGGTATCGTCTTCCGCTGGGCCAAAGACACGGCCTGGCAAAATGATATTGTCCTCCCTTTTGGACAAGCCCTGGGACATATGATTGCCGAACGCCGCTGGCGGGACGCTGACTTTCCGGAGTTTTTTGCCTCTCGCGGCGGCATATTCGGTGTTGATCTGGCCGAGCGACTGTCCGCCATGGATGCCCGAACATTAGGCCCCTGGCAAGAGTTCTTCCACAGCGCCACCGCGCCCAAAAGCCCGGCGCGACCCCGGCTCAACGCCCGGCTGCTCAGTATTGCCCCAGACGGGCAGTCGGCTTCGATTGCCCTTGGACAGGATCGGATAGCGATGTATCTGGCAGACCGCCTGCGGAGCGATTTGTCCTTGTTTTTGACGGATTGTGCCGTTGCTGAATTTTTTGAGGAGTATGACAAATCGAAGCAGGCGACCCCTGGTAAACGGGCTGAGACGACCGCTGAGGCGTCAGCCCCGGGCAAGGCCATCTACGCCAGTCAGTGTAGCGGCTGTCACGGCGAGGCTGGTGACGGGCAGGGTATGCTGACGCTGAGCTGGCTGCCGCGACCGCGTAACTTCGTGCACGGCTCGTTCCGGTATCGCTCAACACCCAGCGGCAGTCCACCCACCGATGCGGACCTGTTCCGCACCGTGTCCAAAGGGCTGGCCGGGAGTGGGATGCCGGCGTTTGAGGCCATCCTCAGTGAGCAGGAGCGGCGGGACGTGGTGGATTATATCAAGCAGTTCTCACCGCGTTTTGCCCCTGGGTCAGAGCCTTCGTCCACTTCAGTTTCGGCGCCACCCCCTGAGACGGAACAACGCATCGCCCGAGGCGCGTCGATCTACGTGGATTCCGGCTGTCCAAGTTGTCATGGGGCAGAGGGCAAGGGAGATGGACGCTCGGGGCAGGACTTGAAAACCGCTGAGGGCGATCCCATCATACCCCGCGATCTCACCCATAAATGGAGTTTCCGCGGCGGCCACACGCCGAGCGATATCTATCGACGCATAGCCAATGGCATGGACGGCTCCTCCATGGCGGCATACGAAGAAGCGTTGGAGCCAGACGATCTGTGGAACCTCGTCTTTTATGTGCTCTCGCTCTCTCCGGAGCAGCGGCCACAAGCCGGTCCTGGAACGGAACACAAGAAATAAGGAGGAAAACATGGGCAAACTGGATGGAAGAGTCGCCGTGATTACAGGCGGAGCCAGCGGTATTGGAGCCGCAACCGTCCGCCTGTTCGCCGCAGAAGGGGCCCGGGTTGTGGTGGCTGATATGCAGGCGGACAGGGGCCAGGAGATGGCGCAAGAGCTGGGAGACCGGGGCGCTTTTGTCCAGGTGAACGTGACCCAGGAGGCCGAGGTCAAGGCGGCCATTGAGACCGCGGTCGAACGCTGGGGCCGGTTGGACTGTATTTACAATAACGCCGGCTTTGGCGGGGCGCTGGGGCCGATCGAGAGCATCAGTGTGGAAGACTACGATATGACCTTTGACGTGCTGCTCAAAGGCGTGTTTCTCGGCATCAAGCATGCCGCGCCCATCATGAAAAAACAGCGATCCGGCAGTATTATCAGCACCTCCAGCGCCGCCGGCGTGGAAGCCGGCATGGCGACCCACCTCTACAGTGTGGCCAAGGCGGGGGTGATTCATCTGACCAAGTCGGTCGCCCTGGAACTCGGGGAGTTCAATATTCGCGCGAACTGCATCTGTCCGGGTGCAATTGTGACGCCCCTGGCCGTTGGCCGGCCGTCGCCAACGGACAAACAGGTGGCCGGTCTGCGCAAAGGCGCGGCCCACCTGCATCCTCTCGGTCGGGTCGGCGAGCCCGAAGAGATCGCCAAGGCCGCCTTATGGCTGGCCAGTGATGATGCGAGTTTTGTGACCGGTCAGGCCCTGGCCGTAGACGGCGGAATCACCGCCGGCCGGCCCTGGCGCGACCTGCCCGAATTCCACCGCACGCCCCACCCGATCCGGATGTACCGCGTACCGGGAAAGTAGCAAATCTCTGGGGG
>WTHD01000450.1 GCA_011523265.1 Candidatus Binatota bacterium | reverse complement strand
TCATGACCGATCCCATGCAGATCGGGTTGCCATGATGCTCATTCAGGGCCAGGGCGTCGAAGCCCAGCTCCTCGGCGTAGCAATATTCGTCGAGGTAGTAGTTGTAGTCGTCGGCCGCCTTTTCGCGGTCGAAATGCTCGTTCGGGATGGCGAAAAACGCCCGATTCTTCAGAATGAGTTCTTCCGGCAGCCAGCGATACGGGCGTTCGGTGAAATATCCGATTTGCATCTGGGGTTCCTTGTGTGGATTGTTGTACACACGAGTTTTCAAGCCAGTCCGAAAAACCGGACCGAAGCGTCTCCTAACAGGCCGTTGCGGGCTTCCGGCGTGTGGAGGCTCCCGGCCAGGTGCGCAAGATGGTCCATGTAGTTTCCGGGGTGGTCTGGATGCGGAAAATCCGACGCCCAGCCGAACTGATTGGGACCGAAGTCTTCGATTGTTTTTGCCCAGCCCGTTTCGTCTGGATCGCCACTCACAAAGCATTGCTGAGCGAACGTCTCCTTCGGTCGAGCGGTTCGCTTGATGCTGCGCTCACCGACCTGGGTATCGAAGACCGCTTCCATCTTATCGAGCAAGGAGGGGACCCAACCCGCGCCTCCTTCAAAGAAGCCGACGCGCAGTCGCGGGAAGCGCTCGAACAGCCCGTACTGAAACATGTCCACGAGAGCGATTTCCATTGCCACCCTGCCACCCAGGACGGACATGAGAAATTGTCCACCGTCATGCAGGATCTTGGGCTGGATTCTGGTAAACGGCCGATACTCCCGAGTCTCGCCGGACACGTGGATGCAAATGGGCACATCCAGATCCTGGGCTGCGGCATAAAAGGGATCCCACTCCGCATCCCCCAAGGGTAACCTGCGGACATTAAAGGTCACGATCATCGCCCCCTTGGCGCCCGCCTTCACTGCTGCCGTGAGATCTTCCGCAGCGACCTCGGGGTCCCCGAGAAAGCAATGCGCTATCGGCACGAGCCGGCCCTTGCTCCCGGAGCAGAAGTCAATCACCCACCGGTTGTAGGCCCTGCACATGGCATGGGCCAACTCGATATCCGTGATGTGGGTGTTCCACACCAGCCCCAGGGAGGTGAAGATAGCGGTATATTCGAGTCCCTCGGCGTCCGCTCGGGCCAGTCGCGCCGTGGGGTCGTAGCCTGCCGGATCAGCGTCCCCCGGCCATTCCATCTTGAGTCCGTCCATCTCGGCGAGTGTCCGCCCCATACCCATGATCGATTGTATACTCTTGAGGTCATTGCCGCGGAGGAATTGCCCGTCCAGCTGGAGATGCAGCCCCTCAGCAGTCCGACCGAAGCGGAGACCCCGCTCCTTATACTTGGCTTCCATCAGGTCGCCGGTCCATAGATCGGCCGGTTCAATGATATGCCCGTCCGTGTCCATGATCCCATAGCTGCCGGTATACAGTTCAGTCGCTGTCGATGTCATCTGAGACCTTCCTTTCCGCACGTGAGCGCGGTCACGCGTGTGCTCTTCCGTACCGTGTCGCCGAATTGCCGCCCCTTTGTGAGAAGTCGCTGTGGTGTGCACTGCTTACGATATGCTCACTCGTACCACAAGTCTGCGCAGGAATCACCGGTTCCTCCGCTCCCTATCCCAACGGCTCGCCCCACGCATCTGTAAACGCCAACTCCTCAATCGGCCGGCGTGAGATTGGTCCATGGCCACGATGGATGGGATACCCAATCGGAATTGCGGCAGCTGTGCCCCAACCGTCGGGGATGTTGAGGAGTTCCTTGACGGCCGGCTCGCGCATGCACAGCAGAGTCGTCAAGGTGCAGCCTAAACCCTCTGCTCGGCAGGCCAGCAAGAGGTTCTCAACTGACGGATAGACCGATCCACCCCCTACGACAGACGGGCGTTCCAGTTGAGCATCGGTGATAGCCATGCCTTCAGGATTGAAGCAAAAGATACAGATGACAGGCGATTGTTCAAAATTCCGGGCCAGGTAATCGCCGGCTCGGAGCATGCGTTCCTGTTTCTCGCGCACATCATCGGGCAGCTTCGCCAGCCCTGCGGCGTATGGTTTGGAAAAGGCTTCCCAGACGTCACGGTACAAGACGCCGAGTCGTTCTTTCCTGGCCGAGTCTTTGACCGCAATGATCCGCCAGGGCTGACGGTTGCCGCCGGTTGGCGCCCAGGTCGCGGCTTCTAA
>WTHD01000211.1 GCA_011523265.1 Candidatus Binatota bacterium | reverse complement strand
ACCTGAGAAGAGGAAGGCAAGGGCGCGCGCCAGAATTTTTCGCCAGGTTGCGCCGGCTACCGAAAATGGGGCATGACTTTCTCCGCAAACAGACGCATCGAGCGTTCAACCCGGTCCTGCGGCAGCCCCCCGAAATTCATCCAGCACAGTAGTTCTCCCACCCCGGCCGCTTCCATTTCACGTACCCGGTCCACAATCCGCTCGGGCGAGCCAAACAGCACGGTCTCTGCCACAAGCTGCTCCCAGGTGATGGTGGCCAAACGCTCGGCCAGAGCACGAAACTGTGGTTGCAGGGCAGGGGGAGCGGCCTCGATATGCTCGGGAACGAGAAAGCGGGCCAGGGATTGTTGATACCACAGCTCCGCCGCCTGGGCCTCGCGCAGGGCCTGCGCGTCGGTTGGCGCGACATAGATATGGCGCGACACCCCCCATGATTGCAATGCCGTTCGTATGGCGGCCTCGGAGTGTCCGGCTTCACTCAGGGCTGCGGTATAGATATCCCGATTCTGTTCAATCTGGCTGAACGGGCCGAACAGGATGGAATTCAACATGGACCAGCCACGCTGGGCCGCCATCCGCATGGTCTCGGGACTGACGCAGACGAGGGAGAGGGGCGGATGCGGTTTCTGGTGGGGCTTGGGAATAACCGGAATGTCTTCAATGCTGAAGAACTTCCCGTGGTACGAGACTCGCTCCTGCGTCCAGGCCTGGAGCATGATGTCTACGGTCTCGCCGAAGCGCTCTCGACTTTCTATCTGCGGAACCCGGTAGCCAACAAACTCTACCGGACGATTCCCTCGTCCGATTCCAACGCGCAGCCGCCCCCGGCTGAGAATATCGACAAAGGCAATTTCTTCGGCCAAACGAATCGGATCATGAAAGGGCAGGATCACCGCGGCCAGCCCAATGGCGATCCGTTCGGTCCGAGCGGCAATCGCCGCGGCCAGCGCCATGGGGCTGGTTGAAATGCCATACTCAATAAAGTGGTGCTCGGTCAGCCAGACACTATCGTAGCCGAGTTCTTCGCTGAGCAGAATCTGCGCAAACTCCCGGTGAATAACCTCTTCGTGCGAGCTACCTGGGGGAGCCTGAAGAAAATAATAGGTGCCGAAACGCATGGTCTGTTCCTTTGTTGCTGTCGGAAGAAGAGGGGCCTTCCTTTTCCTAGCAGAGATAGACCGGAGTGGGCAGGGCAAGGGGCAGGTCGTGTATCAGTTTGGTATTGTCAAATTATCGCAGAGAGAGCGAAAAGTGGTAGGGGGAGTAGGAAGAATATCTCGCTCATGATCTGTTGCTCTATCCGGGGTGGGAGGTACGGCCCACCTGAGGCCCATTTTTACCCCCGGGTGGGAAAGCCAAATTCGCGAGTTCCATAACTTGACAATACCCTTCGTTAAGTTGACGCATTGATCGCTGAGAGTATAGCAGAGAATAGGCTGAGCTAGCAGAGAGGATCCTGGCCCTACTGTGGATCGCCACGGCCAGGCAACGCACTCGTGTTCGCTGCGGCAAGAAACGTCCGCCAAGTAAGAATCCAAGGAGGAGGAAATGATGGAATCATTCTTTCGGGCTGTCATCCGTTTCCGCTGGCTGGTCATCGGCCTGGTCCTCGGGAGTACGGTGCTGGCCGTACTCCCGATTCAAACATTACGCTTTGAAAACGATGTTGAGGCCATGTTTCCCTTCGATGATCCGATCCTCGCCTATAGCAGGGTGGTTGAAGAACGATTCGGCATCCGTGATCTCATTATGATCGGGGTACTGAACGACAACGCCGACGAGAATGGCGTCTTTAATCCGCGGACCTTGGGCATTGTCAAAGAGTTTTCGGAACGCCTTGCTCTGCAACCCGGTATCAAAGCCATCCGGGATGAAGATGTGGCCAGTATCGCCACGATGGATAATATCACTGGCACCGTAGACGGTATAAACGTTGATCCGTTTATGGAAGCCGTTCCCGACGCAGCCAATGCGCTGGCAGATCTTAAACAGGCCATCTTCGCCAATCACATGTTCGTCAATTGGGTCGTATCGCAAGACGGGACGGGATTGCTCATCATAGCCAAGATGGAGCCAACCGAAGACACACAGGCCGGCACGGCGCGACGGATGACGGTGTATACCACGATCCGTGACATGGTCGAGGCTAAAAAGGCGACGGGCGTGCCGG
>WTHD01000033.1 GCA_011523265.1 Candidatus Binatota bacterium | reverse complement strand
CGGCCTCACGGATGTGCAGTTCTCGGAAACGCAACGCCGCCTTGCCGTTGGGCGTCTCTTTACTGCGGCGGCGCGTGAGGTCTCGTTTCGTCTGGGCGATAATTTCTAGTGAGAACAGAAAAGGGGCCTGTGGCCCCTTGCCGATAGGGTCAGGCGGAGGCGGCGGTTTTGTGTTTGTGGACCAGTTTTGAGAGCTGGCCGATATAGCGGTCTGCCGCGTGTTTGGGAATAATCCGTTTCTGACCCGCCCGGTGGAGTGCACTGACCGCCGTCCGCAGAGAACTCTCGACTACTGCGCTCTCTCCACCCTCGACGGCTTCTGTGACTCTTTTCATAAGGGTTTTCACCCGTGACTTGGCTGCGTGGTTGCGGGCTCGCCGAACCTCGCTCTGACGATGACGTTTTTTTTCTCCTGATGCCACGTATAATACTCCTCTCTGAGGCACTGTTCCTACCATGAGTGGGGAGACTGATCAATGTCGCCTAAGAGCTGGCGGTTGAAGAGGCCGGCCGAGCGACAGAGTGGAGTTAATACTGTCAAGTCGGGTGTACGCGGCATGCAACAAGACTCTGGAGAAAACGCCCGGGTCGTGCGGGCCGTTGGACAGATCGGTGGGCTGACGCTGCTGAGCCGCATTGCCGGCTTGGGTCGGGATATGGTGATTAGCTATGTCTTCGGGGCGGGTCTGGCCGCTGACGCGTTCTTTATGGCGTTCCGCATTCCCAACCTGCTCCGGCGTCTCGTCGGTGAGGGGGCAACCGACGCCGCCTTTGTCCCGGTGCTGACCAGATATCTGACCCGGCGCTCCCGCGCGACGAGTCGTATGATTCGTGCATTCTTCGGGACCGGGCTTGGCCTGCTGCTCGTTTTGACCGGCCTGGGGATATGCTTTGCCGACCCCATTACCCGCCTCTTCGCGCCCGGTTTTACGAGCGACAAATTGCTGCTCACCATTGATTTAACCCGCGTCATGTTTGTCTACCTCTTCTGCGTTGGCGCGGCCGCACTGGCCATGGGGGTCTTGCATGCGCTCCGACACTTTACGGCTCCGGCCTTTGCGCCGGTGCTGTTTAACGCCGCGGTGATTGTGAGCGTGTTCGGTCTGTCTGCCCAGGTGGCCGAGCCCGTGATGAGTCTGGCCTACGGGGTCGTGCTGGGCGGCGTCTGCCAACTCCTGTGGCAGCTGCCCGCCCTCGTCCGCCACGGGGTGTCCTTGCGTCTGAACTGGCAGCCACGCCATCCGGCCTTACGGCGTATGGGCCTGCTCCTCTTGCCGCTCGTCTTTGGGACCGGCATTTTTCAACTCAATCAAATCATCAGCACCCTGCTGGCCTCGCTGCTCGCGGACGGAAGCGTCGCCTGCCTGTGGTATGCCGGCCGTTTGTTTGAGTTTCCCGTTGGGATTTTTGTTGTTGCCCTGAGTACCGCGGTCCTACCCAGTCTGGCGACGTACGCCCGGCAGAAGGACTGGGGCGGTATGCAGGACAGTCTGGGTTTCGCCCTGCGATTGGTCAATGTGGTCACGCTGCCCGCGGCGGTTGGGTTGGCCGTTCTGGCGACGCCTATTACGACGGTCCTGTTTTTCAGAGGTGCCTTTTCCGCTCAGGACGTTGTGCTCACAGCGACGGTCCTCCAGGCGCTGGCCCTGGGCTTGTGGGCGGTTGCAGCGACCCGCCAGGTCACGGCCTGTTTGTACGCCCTCGGGGATACCCGGACGCCAGTATGGGGTGGCGTGGTTGCCCTCATGACGAAAATAGGGGCCAGCCTTGTCCTCATGGGTCATATCAGTCTCCCAGGGGAGACGAACTGGCTGGCGCAGGGTGTCGCCGCCGTGAGCGGCATGGTCTCGATGCAGAATTGGGGGGTTGTCGGCCTTGCCGCCGCAACCTCGCTCGCGTCCATGGCCAATCTGGTCTTCCAGGCCGTTCGCCTGTCACGACGTTTTTCAGCCTTTCCGTGGCAACAATGGGCCGCCTCTCTGCTGTGGAGTGGCCTCGCGTCGGTCGGGATGCTGGTCGTGCTGTGGTGGTTTGTGGGGCAGGTTGACTGGCTTGCCCCGGACGGTTCCCGTCTCAGCCGGCTGGGGAGTCTCGGTGGGGCTGTCCTGATCGGTGGGTGTAGTTTTGTTGTCCTGGTCTGGCCGGGTGGGAAAGATGAACTGCGAGCCCTCCTGGGCATCCTACCCCACCGTCTGCTTGGCCTCCTGCCACAATTCCTCCAGCCGCGTCAGTGAGGTGTGATGGATGTCCTCCCGGTTGTGCGCGAGCTGCTCCTCGATGTAACGAAAGCGTTGGCTAAAACGGCGGCTGGCCTTCCGCAGGGCGGACTCGGCGTCCAGATCAAGATGCCGGGCCAGGCTGGTCAAGGCAAACAGCAGGTCGCCGAGTTCATGTTCCTGCTGCTCTGTGTGCGGCGTTGCCAGTACCGCTGCCAATTCCTGGTACTCTTCCGTAACCTTTTCAAAGACCGCTGCAGCCGACGGCCAGTCAAAACCGACGCGGGTGGCCTTTTCGCCTAATCGCTGGGCCTGGATCAAGGCCGGCGCGCCTTTGGGAACACCGGCCAGAATGGATTGATCCGCGTCTCCTCTTGTCCTCTTTTTTACTCTTTTCTCCTGCGCCTTGATCTTGGCCCAATTCTGACTGACCTCCTCGGCGCTCTCGACTTTCAGGTCGCTAAAGACATGCGGATGGCGGCGGGTCATTTTATCGGCAATGGCCTGGGCCACATCGTCAATCGTAAATTCCCCGGCTTCCGCCATAAGCTGGGCGTGAAAAACGATCTGGAGGAGGAGGTCCCCCAATTCCTCTTTCAGCTCAGGCCAGTCTTCGGCCTCAAGGGCGTCCAGCACCTCATAGGTCTCCTCGACGAGGTAGGGCTTGAGCGTCTGCGGCGTCTGCTCTTTATCCCACGGACAGCCATTGGGGCTGCGCAGCGTCGCCATAATGCTGACGAGTCGGTCAAACGCGGGGTGGGGACTGTGTGCCATGGCAGACGGGATAGAGAGGAAGCGTGTCCAGCTTTTCAGGCTGTGGAAGGACACGCCTCCTCTTTAGAGGAAAAGCGGGTCTGGGGCAAGGACAGCGTCTCTCACGCCAGCACTTTCCGCGTTGTCCGAAAATGCAGCTTGGCGACCCGGCCCAGGCTGTCCGGGCCATACTGCTCCACCATGGCCTTGCCCGCGGCGATGACCTGCGGGCTGGCGCCTTTGGGCAGGGGGATGGCAAAGCGGTCGCTCAAATCCTGCAAGCGGCGTAAGAATGCTGCCCGGGCGACCAGCGAGGCGGCCGCGACTTCTATCTCCTGTTCGGCGCGTGGCTTTTGAATGAGTTCGACGGTCCGGCCTCTCTGCATCAGGGCATTATTGAGAAAGCGCGCGTTCCCAAACTGGTCGGCAATCACCCGCTCACACCGGACGGTTTCCAAGAGATTTTCTATGGCGCGGGCATGTCCCCAGGCGAGCAGGGTGTTGAGGTTCTTGAACGAGGCGTACAGGCTGTTGTAGCGCTCAGGGCCAATGGCCACGAGGGTGGTCGGACACAGCGTGCGGATGTGGGCGGCCAGGGTATGGGCGCGTTTGTCCGAGCAGGTCTTGCTATCTCGTACGCCCAAGTCGCGCAACTGGGCTTCCTGGTCCGGCGTCACACAGACCCCGGCGATGACCAGCGGGCCGAAATAATCGCCCTTGCCGGATTCATCGATCCCAATTGTGCCCGTGCGAGGAGAGGCGGTCGTCATACCGTGGCGGGAGACCGGAAAGCGGTTTGCGGACGAGGGTGCTCGTCACGAATGCGGACCCTCTCGTCTTGGACCACGACCCGGCCCTCGGCAAAGAGCTTGATGGCGGCGGGATAGATGCGATGTTCCTGGGCCAGAATCCGCGTGCTCAAACTGTCTTCCGTATCGTCAGGATAGACGGGGACGGCGGCCTGCATAATAATCGGGCCGTGATCCATTTCCTCGTCAACCAGATGGACGGTTGCGCCGCTAATCCGCACGCCGCGTTCCAGAGCCTGACGCTGAGCGTGCAGACCGGGGAAGGCCGGCAGGAGGGCCGGGTGGATATTCAGAATCCGCTGCGGGAAAGCCTGAATAAAACGGGCCGAGAGCAGGCGCATAAAGCCGGCCAGAATGACCAGTTCAACCTCGTGGTCTCGTAACAGGGTGACCAGGTGGCGGTCAAACTCTTCCCGGGAAGCAAAGCCGGTGTGAGACAGTACCGCGCTTGAGAGGCCGTGGCGCCGCGCTCGCACCAGGCCATAGGCATCGCTCCGGTTACTCACCACGATCCGGATCTGGGCGGGCAGGTCTCTGCGCTCAATGGCATCGATAATGGCCTGGAGGTTGGTACCGCCCCCGGAGATGAGAACGCCAAGAGGGAGAGATGTCGTCATACGCTCTTAGAGATCGACCACTCGGGCGAGAGTAAAAACATCAACACTGCGCGCTCCATTCTGGTACAGGGTTCGGGCACACTCTTCAACCGTCGCGCCCGATGTATACACGTCGTCCACAAGGAGGAGGCGCTTTCCCTTTGCCAGGGCGGGAGTATGCACCCGAAAGGCTCCTCGGACATTGGCGCGACGGTCTTCTCTGCTCAGCTTCGTCTGGGGCTGGGTCGGCCGGGTGCGACTGAGCAGCCAGGGATCAACCGGGGTATTGATCCCTCGCTCAATCCCACGGGCAAGGATGAGAGATTGATTGAATCCACGCCAGCGCAGGCGGGTCAGGTGCAGGGGAACAGGAATAACGCGATCATAGTCTTCCGCCGGTCCTGCGTCCTGACCCTGAGCGCAGGAGAAGTGACGCGCCGTGAGTCCGGCGAGTACCTTTCCGGCTCTCATATTGCGCCCATATTTGAACCGGAGGATGCTCTGACGGAGAGGCTGGGGCGAGCCGCTTGAGGTGCTATACGCAGCCCACGCCCGCGCGGAGCGAAAACTGGGCGGCTGTTGCACACACTGAGGGCAGACATGGTCGGGTCCGACTCCGGAGGCAAAGGGGCGGCCGCAACGGGGACAGAGCGGAGAGTGGACGCTCTGAATCCAGCCCTGGCACTTCAGGCAGAACGCCCGGTCCGAAGGAAGACAGGCGGAGCAGTTGAGGCAACGCCACGGATACAGCACGGTGAGTGCTGTCCGAGCCGCGCTACCGAGCCGCTGAAGCCACGCCTGTCCCTGCTGCATGCCTGTGATTTTCCCTCTTCCTGGCGCTCGTTTTGTCTCTGAAAAAACGCTCAAGGCCTTGTTTTGGTTGGAATGCTCGTATATTGGTAGCTGCACTGTAGCACAGACTTTTTTCGGTCCTGTCTATGAGTCTGAGCAGAGGGCCGGTAGGTGATGTTCCTGACCATAAGAGAAGGACTCAGCACCTTGTCTTTCAATATCTTGCCAGAATCAGCAGCGACACCTTACAAGCAGAGACAGGGTTGGACCGTAGAGAGGACTTGGTAATGGCGAATACACAACGGGCAATCGCGCCGATGTTGCGCCTGCCCGCTGCCCCGGACGAAAAACCGTATCTGGTCGGCTATCGATGCCCCGAGTGTAACGCCACCTATATCGGCGGGAACCGAGTCGGATGCAGCAAGTGTACCTTTGTCGGAGATTTGCCCGAGGTCCGACTCAGCGATCACGGCACGCTCTACGTGTACTCCATTGTGCACCAGTCCGCGCCCGGCATTCCGGTCCCGTATGTATCCGCCATTGTTGACCTCCCGGAAGGAGTGAGCGTACGGTGCAATTTAGTCGATATTGAACCCGACCCGCAAAAGATTGAATTCGGTATGCCGGTGGACATGGTGACGCGGAAAGTGCGCGAACGCAAGGAAAAAAACGCGCACGGAGACGAAGAGACAATCGACATTATTGCTTTCTTTTTCAGGCCACGCAAAGATGAAGGAAGCTGATAACGGCAAAGGGGTGTAAGTTATGAGAGACGTATATGTGGTCGGTGTCGGCATGATTAAGTTTGGACGCTACCCTGACAAGGACGTGTCCCAGATGGGAGCAGAAGCCGGAGTCCGTGCCCTCAAAGACGCCGGGGCGTCCATCAAAGACGTCGAGTTGCTGGTGTGTGGCAATTTGTTCCAGGCCAATGCCATGAATGCGCAGAAGATTCTGCAGCAAATCGGCCAAACCGGCATTCCTGCACTCAATGTCTCGAACGCGTGCGCGACTGGTTCGACCGCCTTTCGCGAGGCCTATGTCGGCGTCGCATCCGGGATGTACGATATCACCATGGCCGTTGGCGTTGAGCAGATGGGAAAGATGGGTTTGCTCGGCGGCGGAGCCCGCAGCGGCGGAGAGAGCGTTGAGGGGGTATTGGGCAGTGGCCTGATGCCGGCCGTCTTTGGTCAGGCCGGTGTGGAACATATGCGCAAGCACGGAACGACGGCCGAGCATTTCGCCAAAATCTCGGTGAAGAACCATAAACATTCAGTGCACAACCCCTTGTCCCAGTACCAGATTGAGGTGTCGCTGGATGACGTGATGAACGCCCGCATGGTTGCCTATCCCAATACGCTCTATATGTGCTGTCCAACTGGAGACGGTGCGGCGGCGGCGATCTTGATGTCGGAAGACAAGATAAAGCAGTTTACCAGTAAGCCGATAAAAATCGCGACTTCCGTCTTGACCTCGGATCCCTATACCGATCGGGACCTGACCATGCCCGATGTCAATACCCTGACTCAGAATGCGGCAAAAGAAGCCTATGAAAAGGCCGGTATTGGGCCGCAAGACCTGAGTTTGGTCGAACTCCACGATTGTTTTGCCACAGCAGAACTGCTGCATTACGAGAACCTGGGTCTGTGTGCTGAAGGTGAAGCCGGGCGGATGATTGACGAAGGGCGAACCGAACTGGGTGGCGAGATTCCGGTCAACGTCAGTGGGGGCCTGCTCTCCAAGGGGCATCCGCTTGGGGCAACCGGAGTCGCGAACATCTATGAGATCGTGACCCAGCTTCGAGGCCAGGGGGGAGCGCGCCAGGTTGAAGGAGCCAAGGCTGGCCTCGCCCATGTCATCGGCCTCGGGTCGGCCTGTACGATCCATATCCTGACCGCCTAACTGTTGAAGGATACGATTATTCTGTGGAGGGGTTGGTGCACGAGTGTCACCAACCCCCGCTGCGCTTGTGCGGAACGTCCTCGCCAGACAGAAGACGACCGTATGGGGGAGTTATGGACCTACCGATTGTAAAAAAGCTGAAAAAAGAGCTTGACGAATTATACCACGAACTCAACGTCCGTATTCCGAAAGACCTCCAAGAGGCCGCTGCCCATGGCGACCTGAGTGAAAATGCCGAGTATGATGCGGCGCGGGCGCGTCAAGACTATGTCCGCGCCCGGATCGCCCAACTGACTGAACGGATGCAGCAACTCTCGCTGTATGACCTGTCGAGTATTCCAAAAGATTCGATTGCCTACGGCAGCCGAGTCACACTCGAAGAGGTCGATTCGGGTGATGTGGTCGAGTATCAAATCGTTTTTCCTGAAGAAGTTGACCCTGCCGCAGGGCAGATTTCGCTCCACTCCCCGATTGGCCAGGCCCTGTTGCACAAGGAACTCGACGACGAGGTGGAGATCGTCACTCCTCAGGGGAAGCAGTCCTATACGATTATCGAGCTGGCCACCCTGCACGATCTTGAAAACGGCGGAGAGGAGGAATGAGGCGGACTGCGCCTCTTGCGTGATAGCAGAGGATCGTTTAGCCTAAGATGGGAAGCAGGGGAAAAGTGGGCGGGAGCCCACTTTTTTTTTCCATATGCAACCCTCAGTCCGAGAGATTATCCAGCAGGTTGAGACCCTGGCCGCCCCCCTGGCCGAGGATGAAGGCTTTGAGTTGTGGGGCGTAGACCTGTTGACCGAGAATGGCCGCTGGATATTGCGGGTTTTGCTGGACAGCACAGACGGGGTGACGCTTGATGATTGTACCCGAGTCCATAGACAGCTGAGCGATTTGCTTGATGTACATGACCCGATTCTATGGCGCTATACACTTGAAGTGTCCTCGCCCGGTCTGCAGCGTCCGCTTTTTCGCCCCAGCCAGTGTCAACGCTATATGGGACAACCGATCCGCTTACAGACAAAAACAGCCCAAGACGGGAAGCGGGCTTTCATTGGCCCGATATGTGAAGTAGAAGAGAATGCTATTAGCGTGGTTGACCAGGAAAGAGGAAAAGTTCGGGTGAGCTGGGCGAATGTGGCGCGGGCCCATGTTGATCTTCCTCTCCCCCTGCCTGGGAAGGGCCCTGAGAAGAAGAAACGGAAAAGCAGACGCCGTCAGACGAGGTAACCGCTATGCAGCCAGACTTGAATCGGGTGATCGAACAAGTCAGTAAAGAAAAAGGGATGGACCGGAGCGTTATTGTTGAAGCGCTCGAGAGCGCCATGCTGTCTGCGGCCCGCCGAACCTTTGGCCAGAAGCAGATCGAGGCGAAATTTAATGAGGACCTCGGTGAGGTTGAACTCTTTGAAATCAAAACGGTGGTCGGGACCGTGGCCGATGCGGAAACCGAAATAGAGGTGGCGGAAGCGCAAGAGACGCTGGACCCTGAGGCCCAGGTCGGCGACGAACTGCTCAGCAAGCTGCCCGCGGCGTCTTTTGGCCGCATTGCCGCCCAAGTGGCAAAACAGAGCGTCATTCAGAAGGTTCGCGAGGCCGAACGTGAGCTGATCTATAATGAATTCAAGAATCGGAAAGGCGAACTCTTTTCCGGGATCGTCCAGCGCGTTGAACGGCGGAACATCATTGTCAATTTGGGTCGTACTGACGCGATCCTGCCTGAAAAGGAGCAGATTCCCTGGGAGCGATACCGTCAGGGGGACCGGATACGGGCCTATATCCTGGATGTCGATCTGGCCCAAAAAGGCCCCCAGATCGTGCTCTCTCGAACGCACCCAGGGTTCTTGATCAAACTGTTCGAGCAAGAGGCGCCGGAGGTGTACGAAGGCATTGTGGAAATCAAGGGCGCCGCCCGAGAACCGGGCACCCGCGCAAAGATTGGCGTGCACTCAACCGACCCCGATGTCGACCCGGTGGGAGCCTGTGTTGGGATGAAAGGGACGCGCGTCCAATCCGTTGTCCAAGAACTCCGGGGAGAACGGATAGATATTGTTCCCTGGACACCTGACCCGGCTGAATATGTCTGTCGCGCTATTTTGCCGGCCAAGGTGGCCAAGATTATTCTGGATGAAGATGAAAACACCATGGAAGTGATCGTCCCGGACGATCAGCTCTCTCTGGCGATTGGGAAGAAGGGCCAAAATGTCCGGCTGGCTTCCCGTCTGACGAACTGGAAGCTGGACGTCCGATCCGAGTCAGAAGTCGAGTTGGAACATGTTCAAGTCCTTGAAGCGTTGAATGCCATCCCAGGCATAGGGGAGTCGAACGCCGATATTACGGCAGAGGTCTTATACCAACAGGGCTTTAAATCGGCTCAGGATATCGCTGGTGCCGATATTGAGACGCTGCTTGAAATTGAAGGGATTGGACCAGACCGGGCTCCGGTGATCTGGGACGCGGCCAAGGCGCAGGCGGAGAAAATAGCGGCGGAACAGGAGGCCGAGCTCAGTGAACAGGATACGGAGACGGTTGATACGTCATCGGCAAATATGCAGGAAGAATCCGCCACGGCTCCCGTTGATGGAGGAGACCGAGCGGAGCCGACGGAGACCGCTGCCGAGGACGTATGAAGCACCCCGAGCCGATTCGGACCTGTATGGGATGTGGTCGTCGGGAGAAGAAGGGCCGGTTGTTACGGTTGACGGCAACGTCTCAAGGCCGGCTCATGCCCGCTCCCAGCCATGGTCGAGGCGGATATCTTCATGCCAGCCGGGAATGTGTTAACGCTTTTGTCAACGCCCGGACGAAGAGTTGTCGATCCTTACGAGCGGTATGCTCCCACGAGGCGCGGGTGAGCTATGCTGCTCTGATAGAACCCAGCCTGCCGGGGTGAAGAGACGGCGATGAGGTCATATGTCACGTAAGCGTATCCATGAATTAGCCAAAGAATGGGGAGTCGAAACGCGACAGGTGCTGACTCAGCTTGAGGCTCAGGGCGTCCACGGGAAAAAGGCCCAAAGCACGCTCTCGGAGCAAGAGGCTGATGCCGCGCAGCAGGCGCTTCAGTCGCCTCCAACTACCCCCCTCGTACTCGGAGAAGAAAAAGTCGTTGCCGAACGCGTTGTCACCGAGCTTGACCAGCAAAAAGAGCATGCGGTGACCGCTCGGGAAGAGATTCGCGAGAACCGGATTCGCCCCAACGTTATTCGACGCCGGAAGCGCGTCGAGGTCCTAGTCGATGACACTGCGGTGGGGTCTGAATCCGCGCCTCTCGCCTTTTCAGCGCCAACCGTCGAAGAGCCGCTGCCGACTTTTGCTCCAGTTACGTTCGATGCTCCCGTACAGCAGCCCGCTCCGTTTATTCCCGAACCGCTCTCTGTCGAGACGCCCGGCTTCGAGCTCCCTCCTGAGTCGACGGACGAGGCCCGCCAACAGGAGGCCCGAGGTGAGGTCCCTGAGCCGTCGATACCTGTGTTGGTTGATGACGGAACAGCCAGCGCAGAGGAAGAACAGGATTCTGCTGAACAAGAAGAGCAAAGTGCTGCTATCCCCAGCGATGCCGCCCCGGCCGAGGAACCGCAGCTCACGGTTGTGGCA
>WTHD01000147.1 GCA_011523265.1 Candidatus Binatota bacterium | reverse complement strand
CTGCCGGCAAGGGTGTGGGCGTGTCGACCGGCGCTGTCGATTTGTCCGTGGCGGAGGGAACGGTAGGCGGACCTGTTGCAGTTGGGCTTGGCGAGTAGGTCGGTACAGTGGACACCGCGGTCGCGCCGCCCTCCCCTGCGGACAGACGGGCACGAGCCACTCCGAAAATGACGGCGAGTACAATGAGCGCTGTTACGCCGACGCCGAAATTACTCATGAAAAACGTTTTCAGACGATACCGTATCTGCACTGATCACATCTCCAACGGGGCGTATGGTGCTAGAGCCTTGTCTTCCGATCGGATGCATTGGGTGTGTTGTGAACCCGGCCGCCCCCCGTTCCACAGGTGTAAATGCGAATGCAGTTAGGCGTTAGCCAGGATGCCCCAGGTTGAACGCTTGCGCGCACAGGGGGCTGGCCGGTTTGCGGGTTTGTTTCCTCTCTGCGCTGCAATGGGAGTCCGATAAGGCTCTGGAACTCGATGTCTCATCTCGTCTGCATCAGCTGTCGAGATCGGCCTGTGACGGCTCCAGGGCCAGAGGATGTCCGGATCCTCCCATGTCGCGGTTTGGTCTGTACTTCCCCGGAAAACTCTCAATCAACAGCTTGAGAAAGAGGGCTCTCACCTTCAACCAGAAACAGGTCGATACGCTCCGCGAACTCCTCATCGGTCTGATACCGGATCCGCCACTGATTCAGTGTGCTGCGGGGGATACCCACCTGCTCCGACGCTTGCTGGTTGTTGTTGAGCTCGCTTAACAGTTGCAGCGCTTGCGCTATCTGCCGGTCGGTGTACATGCGCCGCCTCAAGGTGGGTGGGAAGTTCAAAATGCGTTTCTTCATGGCCATCTCTGTCCCAATGATGGTACGCCGGAGCGCTCTCCTCATTTTGTGCACTCGCCCTGCCGGCGCTGTCGTTGCCGCTAGCGCTACCGTTGCCGAACGGATGGACCGAGTTGGCGAACAGTGTCTAACGACGGATCCCTGCCCCCAAATAATACAACCCAGAAATGTAATTAGCATGTAATTCAGCGCTTGTTTTGTGGCAAAATTGTGTCAATGTGTCTAAGGGCGGTAGAATAGGGGTGTTTGGGCCATACACGACTCCAATCAAAGCCCGCAGCCGCCCGCTGCACCGGTGGGCAGAAAAGGAGAGTGGGATGAGACAACCCGATGCACTGATACGAGAGAATGAAGCCTTGCGGGAGCGCCTGACCCGGCTGAGCAGGGCCAGCCTGCAGATCAACGAAAGCCTTGACTTCGACGCCGTTTTGCAACGCGTCCTCGACTCGGCCTGCTCATTGACCGGGGCCCGGTGCGGTGTGATCACGCTCCTCGACGAGACAGGCCAGGCCGATGACTTTCTCTCCTCCGGCATAACGCCCGAAGATGCCCAACGTCTGTGGGAGCTGCCCGATGCGTTGCAACTTTTCGAATACCTCGGCAGTATTCCGGAACCGCTGCGCCTTCATGACCTTCTCGGCCACATCAGGTCCATGGGCCTTCCCGAGCCCCATCTACCTGCGGTGGTAAGTTCTCCGGCCTCCTTCCTGGCCGCGCCCATCCTTCACGGAGGAAAACGTGTCGGCAACATCTTTCTGGCCGTGACCGGCGACGAGCGGGAGTTCACCTCCGAAGATGAAGAGACCCTGGTCATGTTTGCATGCCAGGCCGCGCTCGTTATCGCCAACGCACGCAGATACCGGGACGAGCAGCAGACCAGAACCAACTTGGAGACCTTGATCAACACTTCGCCGGTCGGTGTTGTCGTATTCGACGCAAAGGCCGGCGTCCCGCTATCAGTCAATCGAGAAGCGACACGGATCGTCAGCAACTTGCAGACGCCCGGCAGCTCAGCGGAGCAGCTTCTTGAACTGATTACGATCCGCCGCGCGGACGGACGCGAGTTTTCCCTCGACGAGTTCCCCTTGGCGCAGGCACTGAGCATCGGCGAGACAGTACGCCTGGAAGAGATCGTTATGACGGTCCCCGACGGCCGCAGCATCAAAGTGCTACTCAACGCGACGCCCATCCTCACCGACGAAGGAGAGGTCGAATTTTTCGTCGTGACCCTTCAGGACATGACGCCACTGGAGGAGCTGGATCGGCTGCGCGCAGAGTTTCTGGGCATGGTAAGCCACGAGTTGCGCACGCCTCTGACGTCCATAATGGGTTCGACAACCGCGCTTC
>WTHD01000155.1 GCA_011523265.1 Candidatus Binatota bacterium | reverse complement strand
CGCCGGCCGAGCGCGGGCCGACCCGGAGTGCCCCGGCGTCGTCGAGCCAGGCGATCGAGCCGCCGCCAGCCCCAATGGTATGAATATCGATCAGCGGAACAGCGACCCGATACCGGCTGATCCAGTTGTCCACACCAACCTCCGGGGTGGAATCCTTAATCAGACAGACGTCGTAGCTCGTGCCGCCCATATCGGCCGTGATGATATTCTTATAACCGGACTGCTCACCTAAGAACGTCGCTGCCACCACGCCGCCCGAAGGACCGGACAAGACGGCATCCACGCCGTGCTCACGCGCAAAGCCGAGGTCCATCATCCCGCCGTTGGACTGCATCAGAAAGAGCCCGCCCCGGAACCCCTGGGCTTCGAGCCGGGCGGACAGCCGTTCCAGGTAGGCCCGCAGTTTCGGGCTGGTATAGGCGTTCACGACCGTGGTGCTGACCCGTTCGAACTCCCGTACCTGGGGTAGCACATCTGAGGACAGGGTGACGAACAGGTTCGGATCAATCTCGTGGATAATGTCGCGCACGCGCCGCTCGTGGACAGGATTCACAAAGCTGAACAGGAGACACACGGCAACGGCCTCGACCCCAACACCGCGCAGGTGCTCCAGCGCCGCATACACCTCCGCCTCGTCCAGCGGCGTGACAATCCGACCGCTGGCATCAATGCGCTCGGTCACCCCCAGTCGTTTCCCGCGCTCAACAATGGGATGGGGCGGCGGCAGCCGGATATCGAACAGGCTTTCTTTATACCCGCGGCGCAGCTCGATAACGTCTCGAAATCCCCTGGTTGTGATCAGACCGATATTTGCGCCGGCAAACTCCAGCATGGTGTTCGTCACAACGGTCGTGCCGAGGACGATGGGGTCAGTCTCGGCCAGAAGCGTCTGAAGAGAGATGTCAAAATGGGCCGCAATCTGTTCCAGTCCGCCAAAGACGCTGGCCGCTTCATCGGCGGCAATCGTCGGCGTCTTCCCGCTATACATCTGCTGGTCGGTATTGACCGCCACAAAATCGGTAAAAGTCCCGCCAACGTCGATTCCAATGCGATAGCCCATGAGTGCGTCTCGAATAATTCTTAGCTGAAATACAGAGAAATACAAAAACCCATATGCCCCCCTAGGGTACGACAGCCATTGCCTCAACTTCGATCCGGACCTCATCCGAGACAAGCCGGGCCACTTGGACCGTGGCCGAGACCGGCGGCTCGCTCGGCCAATACTCGTTCCGGACCTCTTGGATGGCCAACACATCGTCCATGTCCTGAATATAGACCGTCATTTTGACGACGTCGTTCAAGGTCGCACCGGCCTCGGCAAAGATCGCTCGCATCTGCTCAAAGATGCGTCGTGTTTGCACCTGCACATCGCCGGGGGCGACCGTGTTCCCGTTTTCGTCTCGTGCGGTCATGCCCGTTGTAAAAACAAGGTCGTGCCCCGCAGGCACCTGGATCGCCTGCGCCCACGGCCCAAACTTGCCCGGCCGTGACCAGAACGAGGTGTTCAGTATCTTCTTGGTACTCATTGTTTCTCTCCTTGGTTCATCGGCGGACGCGGGTGAGGGTCGCTCGGCGTGAGGCTGACACCCCTGATCTGGTATCCCTGCTCCCGTTACTTGCCGAGCTGCTCGCGGAGCTCTCGCGTGGCCTCTTGGTCGATAGCGAGCGTTTCATCCTCGATACTGCCGGTCAGGACAACGCCATACGCGACGCGTGCCTGCTCGACCGACACCCAGCGTTCAAGGACGTCACGACGCACATCTTCCGGATTGCGTTCAGTCGGCGGACCATAACCGCCGCCGCCGCAGTCCCGGTAGCGTATGAACTCACCAGGTAGCAGGTCTCCGGTAAAGATATTCGGCAACGGCATCTCGTTCCCGTCCCGGTCGATCTTCGTTGCCCAGGCCTTACTGCCAGCCTGACCGCCCCGCACCCCTTTGGCCGGCGTCTCGTAGCCTTCCATAGGAAAGGTAAATGTCACGGGATCGCCTTTCGGACCGTATTCCGCTTCAATCGCAGGCGCGCCCCGAAACCGTCCCGGTCCGCCGCTGTCCTGGGCTAATTTTTCAGACTTTACGAACAACGGGTACTTCTGTTCGTCGATCTCAACGCTGTCCCGGTACAAGAGGCCTGAGATGACGGCAATCCCGTAGGTCACCCAGCCGTCGCACGCAGGAGAAGCTGGCCCGCCATTGCCC
>WTHD01000349.1 GCA_011523265.1 Candidatus Binatota bacterium | reverse complement strand
TTCCCTCAATGACGTGCGTTTTTGCGCTGGACACTGTTTCAAGAAATTGGCTCGCCAACCGCTGGATCATCGGAATCCCCAGTCCGAGGGGCCCGTCTCTACCCGCCAAAAGTAGCACAGGAACAGACCGAAGCCGTGGCAAGTCAGACGTCAAGTCAACATATTCGTACGCCTGGCACATTTTGTTGAAGGAGCCTGGGCTAAGACTTCGCTCCAGACACTCACGTTCCCATTTGGCAAACGCTGTCCCCTCTTCAGAATTGAGTCGCTCCTCCGGTAGTCCAATCCATGAAAGAATACGAGTAATCCCGTCCCAGCCAAAAACGTCAAAGATATGTTGGTAGCACTGGTAAACCCGGCGAAGCTCCAGATCAGTCTTGAAGTAGGGATAGGTGATCAGCGCTCGGACTCTCTCAGGATATCGCGCCGTAAAGTGTATGCCTATCAACGAGCCGGTGGATGTAGACCACAAGTAAGCCCCGTTAATTCCCGCCGCGTCCAGCACTGCGTGCAGGTCCTCCGTCCACAATTCGATGGAGTAGTCTTGCGTTTGAGCACGGTCGGAGCGGCCCGCGCCACGCCAGTTCCAGTTGATGACCTTGAAATGTTTTGCCAGAATCGGTGTGACCAGATGAAACTGTTCGTGCAGGATCCCGAATCCTCCCGTTAAGACTAAGGGCTCACCCTCACCTTGGATGTCATACCATAACTCCACGCGACCAGATGTTGCTATAGCCATGGGTGCTTTACGCCTCCTTTTTCAAGGCTTCGGCAGCGAGACCTTTTTCTGCCGGTTTACACTCTGCGCAGAAACCGATCAGTTTGCCGCGTAGGTCCCTCTCAGATAGGCAATAATGTCGGCGGATTCAAACATCGCCACATCTGTGTTCGGGTCCACAAGATAGGGCACCATCATAGTACCTGAGCGGGAGACAAAGGCTTCCCGATGTGGGCTCCCCCGCGCAACATTGTGCAGGCGGTAGGGAATCTCGAGTTCGCACAGCACCTCTCGGACCAGGCGACAAAAGGGTGATCCCTCGTAGCTGTAAAGTTCAAGCAGTTTTTCAGGAGGATGAGAGCGACGGTAGAACAGGCCCCGCCCCGTACGGATGGCCGACGCGACGAACGCCGTCGGATTCGTGAACATCCCGGCGGAAAGCATGAACGGGACCTGATCCGATCCATACCTTTCGAAGAGATAGCGGGTGATCTGATCGGACTCGTACATCTCTCTTCTGGTGTTGGGGTCAACAAAATAGGGGAATTGAGCCTTCCCTCCGCGTTTCTTCACTTCCTCGCGGAAGCGGGGACCGCCCTTGGGGCAGGGGTAGATAACGGCTTCGAGGTCGAGAACAGTCAATGCCTCACGCACCTTGCGGCAAAAGGGACAGGCTTCAAAATCGTACAGCTCCACAGGCTTCTCGGGACGGAGGCCGAGCGAGCCCACGCGTTCGGCATATCCTAATCGTGCCACCGTAGCCAAGACGGATGTGGTAACGTCGAGCGTGCGATTCATCTCTGCATACTCCAAATCCTAGCGGCCGCTGCCACCGGACGAAAATCTCCCCCGCTATGCGCTCTCCCCTATGCGGGCCATCCCTTTTTCAAGGGGATTATAGCCCAAACTTGGCACTCACCCCAGAGCCCAGAAAAGGTTTTGGCCGACTCAGTCCTCTTCGGCAAAAAAGCTCGGCAGCTTTTGGGTCAGATACTCCGACTGCTCCTCGACCACCCAGTGGCCGCACTCGTTAATCTCTTTATCGTGAACGTCAACGCATACTTTTGAGCAGGAAATCAGCATCATATATCGCTGGCGTATTGACGGATGTATCCTCGTTGAAATACCACTCATCCTGCCATTCTGGATGGCCGGTGTTACCCCCAGGAGCGTCAAACGTAGTCACGTAATTGCGCTGCATATCGCCCATAAGACCATTTGGAATGAAAGGCCATTCCTCTGTATAGTTGTATTTCCCTCCCTCAAGAGGGTAGGTCGGAAACCCATCGTAGGGACTTCGGGTGTAGAAAAAGCAAGACAAAATATATTTCCACAACTCGCCGTTCAAATTATACATCTCACCCATAAGAATTCCAAAGAATTCCTGATCGACATACAGGATACGTTTCGAATAGTTCGGATACTGATCGAGGTATCTAGTCGGGATTCCTTCTACGACCCATACCCGACGCTTCTCCCAAGG
>WTHD01000413.1 GCA_011523265.1 Candidatus Binatota bacterium | reverse complement strand
ACGAGGGGCAGGGCTTCCTCCAGTCCGTCTACCCCAAGGGCGCGCTGGCCTTTTACGATATGCTCGCCGAGTGGCGTGAACAGGGAGACTTTGACGGTCTGATTGTGAAATAGACGAGGAATACGATGCAACCTCTTCTCTTGTATGGCGTGCCGTTTTCGCAACCGGTGCGCGCGGTCATGTGGCTGATGCTGTATAAGCGGACGCCGTTTGAAATGGTCCTGATCAACCCCGGCTCGAAAGGGGAAACCGGGAGCCGCAATCCGGCCTATCTGGCCAAAAATCCCGGCGGGACGATTCCCACGATCGAAGAGCCGGACACCGGCTTTGTGCTCAGCGAGGCGCACACCATCATGTGTTATCTGAGCAATACGCACGGCTGGGAAGACGTGTATCCGACGGATTATCGGCTGCGCGCCAGGGTAGACTGGTATTTGCACTATCACCACCGCAATGTCCGCGACGCCTCCGTCGGGTTGGTCGCACCGAAGATCCGCAAGGATCTGAATATCCCGGACGTCATTCAACAGGCCGCCCACGCGACACTGACGAAGGCCCTCCACGCCTTGGAGTCGAGTTGGCTTGCGGAATCCCGCTATTTGACGGGTGAACAGCTCACGCTGGCCGACTTTGCCGCCTACGTGGAGATCGGGCAGTTGCAGCCGGGTTTTACCAACGTCTACGATTTCGCGCCCTTCCCCAACGTGCGACGCTGGTTAGACGAAATGAAACGCGTTGACGGGCACGACGACGTGCACGTCGTGCTGGCCGAGCTCGGCGATATCAGCGGCGAGCCGCCGACCATGGAGGCGATCAGGAGCGCAAACAAAAATGCGCTCAGGGTCCTGAAGGCAAAACTGAGAGAATTGACGCCATGATGGAACCCCAGGGATACTGTGCGGACGCATTTGCGGCCGTTCGCGAGGCGTTTCAGGAGAACTTTGCGACGGACGAGGAGCTGGGCGCCAGTGCGTGTGTCGTCCACGACGGAGAAGTGGTCGTTGATCTGTGGGGCGGCTCCTCGGGGCCGAATGGCGAGCCCTGGCAGCAGGACACCATCGTCAACGTGTACTCCACCACCAAAACCATGGCAGCGGTCTGCATGTTGATGCTCGCCGACCGGGGTCTGATTGAGTTCGACGCGCCGGTTGCCCGCTACTGGCCCGAGTTCGCTCAGAACGGCAAGGAGAGTGTCCTGGTTCGCCATGTGATGAGCCACTCGGCCGGGTTGTCGGGTTTCGATTCACGCGTCGAGATCGAGGAACTCTACAACTGGGATGATATCTGCGCCAGGTTGGCCCGCCAGGCACCCTGGTGGGAGCCGGGGACTGCCTCGGGATACCATGCCATCACCCAAGGTTATTTGCAGGGAGAAATCCTGCGCCGGGTCGACGGGCGCAGTCTGGGCACGTTCTTTCGCGAGGAGGTCGCGGCTCCGCTTAACGTCGATTTTCATATCGGGCTGGACACTCGGCACGACGGGCGTGTTGGCGAGATGGTTCCGCCTTCGGCGACCATGGATGAGATGCCGGGCGATCCGGATTCGATTGCCACGCGGACCTTTCGGTCTGCCGCGTTGACGGGCCGGGAGCCGCAGACGCGCGCCTGGCGGGCGGCGGAGATTCCGGCCGCGGGAGGGATCGGCAACGCGCGGGCCGTCGCCCGCGTGCATGGGGCCCTGGCTGCGGGCGGGGCGCTTGACGGTGTCCGGCTGATGGCCCCCGAAACCGTGGCACTGGCCCGGCAACGGCAGACCAACGGCAAGGACCTGGTGCTCGACGTGTGGATGCTGTTCGGCATGGGCTTTGGCTTGATGAACCCGCGGATTCCGTTCACGCCGAGCCCCGGCGCCTTCTACTGAGGCGGCTGGGGCGGATCAATCGCCGTGGTCGATCCCGATACCCGTACCTCGATCGCCTATGTGATGAACAAAATGGGCGAAAGCACGCTGGGCGATCAGCGCTCGGCGCGGATTATCGCGGCGACCTATGCCTCGCTGAAATAAGGATGCCGGTGATGACCCAGGCAGTAGCGCCCAATCCGAACTACCGCTACGAGCCCAAGCCCGTTGATGAAATCGTTGTCAGGGCGTTCAACTTCGACTTTCCCGACGATCTCGACCCTAAGTGGGCCAAGAACTCGGTGGTCCGATCGCATATGTTCAACGGCTTTTCGTTGACCATGCCGTATCTTGAACCCTATTT
>WTHD01000257.1 GCA_011523265.1 Candidatus Binatota bacterium | reverse complement strand
CCACTTCGCCTCGCCATGTGATGAGAAATGCAAGGCTAAAGCACGAAGTGTGTACATCGTGGATACGCGCATTGTCAGTCCAAGTTTGGAGGCGAGTTCTCTCACAACGAGGATCGCGCCAGAGTCGATCTTGGCCTTTTCTTCTGCGCTCTTCCGTTAAACAGGTTTGCCCGCCCAGCTGCCTGCGCAACTGGATTTTTCCTGCTGGTGGTACTATCGGAGTCGTATTCGAGGCAATTCCAGAGTAAGCTGGAGTCAGAATGGCAAGGAGACTTCGCATGACAAGATGGGGAACGTTGCTGTTCGCAGTTCTGCTGCTGATTACGCCGGCGCCTGGCGAGGATCGCGAGGCGGCTCAGCTCAGAATGAGTTTCGAGTCTGCCGTGGCGGCGCTCAACGCCGGGGACATCGACGGCTTCCTGTCAGATGTTCACGAAAAGGCGCTTTCGTTTTATTCCTGCGGCCCGACTTCGGGCAAGGAAGGCAAGGCAGCATGCCAGTTGGATTGGGAACGCTTCTTCGGCAAGACCCATGAGGCCAAGTTCGAGCCACAGAACATGCAATACCGTGTGATTGGAAACACCGGCATCGCGTGGGGAGAGTACGAAGTAAATGTAAAAACCAGGGATGGCAGGAACGCACACCACCGCGGGCGTTACACGATGACTTACACGAAAGAAGATGGGAAGTGGAAGGTCATCATGCAACACAACACGCCTGCGGAGCAGGGACCGGCCGGACCGCGCGAACGTCTGTCGCGAGCCCGGTCGTCAGGCTCCTGACTGGTTTTCCACGTCTCCATTTCCGAGAATCAATTGATCACGAGGGTTGTCGGAGCCGTCTTTGACGACCTGCAACTCGGAACATCCGCATTCACTGGGAGCTCGAGGGGCCGTCGACAGGCCGCCATGTAGAATAGTCGAGGATCAACGGCTCTCCGACGCGCCGCTCAATGACGGCCTTCCTGAACAAGCTGACCAGAGTGATGCTGTGGGGGTTCGTGATCGGTTCCCTCTCCTTGCTCGCGCAACCTGCTGACAGCGGCGGCGATGCTCGATCCACGATCTCGGCTGACGAGGACGGATCTTCGGACGATAGTCATCAGCGTATGCTGGCGTTGCTCCATGACATTCGCGATCTGAGTTCCCGGGAAAACGAGTATACGGGGGACGCCTTGCATGCCCGAGAACGCGGGCAGCTCGAGGCTCTTCCGGCGGACGCCCCGGCAGCTCAACGAGCACGCCTGCACCTGATTGTGGGGAAGGATGAGTTGCGTTTGGGCAGAAACGAACAGGCTGTTGCACATCTTTTGAAGGCTTATGAATTGTCGGACAAGAACCTTATTCAGCCGGCTTTCCAACTCGCTGTTGCCTACCTGCGTCTGGGAGAAATCCAAAACTGTCTCGCACATCGTAATGCCGATAGTTGCATTCTGCCGATTCGGGGCGGCGGGGTTCATCGGGAACAGTCCGGTGCTCGAACGGCCATCCAATACCTGATGGAGGTTCTCGATCGCCGGCCTCAGCACATCGCCGCGCGTTGGCTTTTGAACCTCGCTTACATGACGGTGGGAGAATATCCCTCGAAAGTTCCACCGGATTTTCTCGTACCTCCCGAGCGCTTCGAATCCGAGCAGGAGTTCCCTCGGTTCCGAGATGTTGCTCCGAACCTGGGGCTGAATACGGTCAGCCTGAGCGGCGGCGCTATCGCCGACGACTTTGACGACGACGGTTGGCTCGACATCGTGGTCTCGGATTGGAGCCCCCGCGGGCAGCTTCGCTACTTCCGCAACAATGGAAACGGCTCCTTCACCGATCGTACCGTCGAGGCCGGATTTCGAGGGCTGTTCGGTGGGCTGAACCTGATCCAAGCCGACTACGACAACGATGGAGATCTTGATATCTATGTCCTTCGTGGCGCTTGGCTCGGAAAGGCCGGGCGGTATCCCGACTCGCTTCTGCAGAACGATGGCAAAGCGCATTTTCGCGATGTCACTTTCGATGCCGGACTGGGAGTGGCGCATTACCCCACGCAGACCGCCGGGTGGGCTGACTACGACAATGACGGC
The DNA here is from genome assembly GCA_011523265.1 of Candidatus Binatota bacterium. Classification (GTDB taxonomy): domain Bacteria; phylum Desulfobacterota; class Binatia; order Bin18; family Bin18; genus Bin18. Next base: position 139 of record WTHD01000257.1, on the reverse strand, counting down.
GACCTTGACCTCTACGTCGGCAATGAGGTCTTCCCATGCCGTCTTTTTCGCAATAACGGTGATGGCTCATTCACTGATGTCGCCGAGTTCGCCGGTGTGACGAACGATGACGTTGCCAAGGCCGTCGTCTGGGGCGACT
>WTHD01000072.1 GCA_011523265.1 Candidatus Binatota bacterium | reverse complement strand
GGATATGGGTGTGTTCCGGAAACCAGATCGACTCAAAGCCGCGTTCCTCACAGGCTCGGGCAAACGCGTCCGGGCGCATCGCATAATCCGTGGCAAACAGGGTCACACCGATTTTCATGGGACTGTCCTCCCGCTTGTCGTCTCGAAGCTGGGCAGAGTATAATCCGCCGAACGGCAAAGCACCAGTTCTCGGAAAGTTGGAGGAGGCGATGCTGAAGCGCCTATATGTCAACAACTACAAATGTCTGGTGAATTTTGAGTTGTCTCTAGCCCGAACGACTCTGCTCGTGGGGCTCAACGGCACAGGCAAATCCACCGTTTTTGATCTGCTGGAACAGCTGCGTAGCTTCGTAGCAGGTGACACAAGCGTCGAAGAGAGCTTCCCGTCCCGCTCACTCACGCACTGGCAAAGTTCTGATCTGCAAAGGTTTGAACTCACAGTAAGCGGAGGTCCTGACGGAACTGCTGAAGACTACCAGTATCTCCTCGAGTTGGAACACGACCGCGCTCGCCAGCGCTGTCGGGTGCGCAGTGAAATAGTGCGCACCTCTACCGCTCTGCTGTTCCGGTTTCAGACCGGAGAAGTTGAATTGTTTCGAGATGACGGCTCGGTGGGACCACAGTTTTCCTTTGACTGGAATCGTTCCGGCCTCACTGCCGTGGTGGAACGGCAGGATAATACGCGCCTATCCTGGTTCAAAAGATGGCTCAGAGAGGTGCATGCGGTTCGTCTCGATCCAGCTTCAATGCCGAGCCGGGGTGAGCGAGAAGTACCTCACCCCAAACCGAACCTGTCTGATTTTGCTTGCTGGTATCGGCATTCGATGCAAGAGCGCCCGAGAGAGATTGGCGAGCTGTTTGATTCGCTCAGCCAAGTCCTTGATGGCTTCAGTGCCTTAGAACTCGTCCAAGATGGAGAAGTCGCCCGAACGCTCAAAGTCCGGTTCGAGACGCTGGTGGAGGAGGGTGAGTCTCGGAAATCCTTTCAGCTTGGCTTTCAGGAGTTATCGGATGGCCAACGAGCCCTGATCGCTCTGTACACCTTATTGCATATGACAAAGAGGCAGATGACTACCCTGTGCCTAGACGAACCCGACAACTTTGTCGCTCTGGCCGAAATTCAGCCTTTGATATTTGAATTCTGTGACGCGACAGAGGAGAAAGGGCCACAGGTCGTTTTCGCCTCACATCACCCGGAAATAATCGATCACCCAGGCATCGAGAGGAGACTCCTTCTCCGCCGAGACAACGGCGGCCCAACTCGGATTACTCCCCTTCAGCACGGCGAGCAGTTGGGTCTCGCCCCCTCAGAGATGATAGCCCGTGGATGGGAGAATGATGAAGCGACACGCTGACATCATTATTCTCTGTGAAGATCGTGCCCATGTAAATTTTGTTCGGCATCATCTAAAAAAACGGGGATTCAACCATCGGAAATTTCGCGTCATACTGCGGAACGGAGCTGGGTCGGCAAAGCAATTTGTCTTGCAAAGGTATTCAACAGAAGTGAAAGCCTATCGCAGCAAGGCCAACTACTTGTCACTCGCGCTGCTGGCGGTCATTGATGCGGATACACAAGATGTTCAGCATCTCTATCGTCATCTCGAAGAACAGCTACAGAATGCCAACATGAGACAACGCAAGACAGACGAGCACATCGCCGTATTGGTCCCGAAGCGGAATATTGAGACGTGGATTGTGTATCTCCAGGGCATCGCCGTTGACGAAGAATCGGACTACAAGACGCATCCGCTTGCGGAAAACCATAAACAAGCAGGCATCACCTTAGCCGAGCAGCTTGGACGAGAGCCAGAGGCAAGCTGTCCGCAGTCTTTGCGCCTCGCTTGGCCTGAACTGAAGGACCGACTACCGGGATAACTATGAAGAGTGAATGGAAATACGAAATCATCCTGTACTGGAGCGAGGAGGATCACGCCTATATTGCTGAGGTGCCAGAACTGCCAGGGTGTGCGGCCGATGGGCCAAGCTACAGGCAGGTGCAGAACAACGTGGAGGTGATTATCCGTGAATGGATCGAGACCGCGAAGGAATTGAAACGGCCGATTCCCGAACCAAGAGGGCGACTGCTGTACGCATAGAGCGCCCCGAGAGCGGACTGTATCTTCAGCATCAGAGTAAAGCGCGGGAGTGTGGCTCTAGTGCCTCAGCTATTCAACGATATCCTGGCCCGCCTGCCGGATCTGCCCCAG
>WTHD01000224.1 GCA_011523265.1 Candidatus Binatota bacterium | reverse complement strand
GATCGCATATGTTCAACGGCTTTTCGTTGACCATGCCGTATCTTGAACCCTATTTGATCAAGTCGATCCGGCGGGCGCTGCCGCTCATTCGGGAGGAACGTCTTCGAGAAGACATCAAAGGGTTCTGCGGCCAGGAGTCCCGTCACTACGCCTGTCACCGGCGGCTCAACGAACTCATCAAGAAAAACGGCTATCCCGAGTTGGCCGAAATCGAGCAGCGTATGGAGCGGTCTTACGCCCGTCTGCAAGAGCGGAGCCTTGAGACCCAACTCGCCTACAACGCCGGGTTCGAGACCATGACGGCGGGCTTTACCCGCTGGATGACCACAAAACGCTGGGCGCTATGGGGCGGCAATTGCCCGTGGGTTTCCTCGTTCTGGGTGATGCATATGGTCGAGGAGACGGAGCACAAAACCGTCGCCTATGATACCTATATGGCCTGTTCGGGCCGCTATCTGAAACGGGCGATCGGCGTTCTGCACGGCAGTTTTCATGTGCTCGGCTACGGCCTCATCGCCATGCGGGAAGCGCTACGCAAGGACGGCCTGTGGGGACGGCCCGGTACGATGCTCGAACTCGCGAGAGAGATGGGTGCCCTCCTCTGGAACGTTGGTCCCTCTCTGTTACGCGCCATGCGCCCTGGGCACAACCCGCGTTGCGACGAAGACCCGCAGTGGCAAAAGGATTGGGTCGCGGCGCATAAGCACTTAGCACCTGACGCACCCATTCCTTTGCTTGATACCTCCGACCCGGACGTTCCGGTGCCGTTCTGAGCAGAACCAATGCTTGTTTAGCCCAGATGGGGGAGGACGGCGGCGGCAAAGCGCTGCATAGACCCCCGCGACACAGCGCGATCCATGCCGGGGAAGTGGAAGAACAGCACGAGTTCGTCTATACCCGACTCAGCTTCAAACGCTTTGATCTCATCGAGCACCTTTTGTGGCGGGCCGGTGAAGAAATTACTCAGGTCACGAAATCCATCAGACGTGTTCGTGCGGTCTTCTGGTTTGTCATTGGCTTCATGCATCCACTTGGCATAATAATCGACCTGGTAGTTGACGTGCGGCCAGACTTTATCTAACTCGCTGTCATCTTTTTCGGTCACATAGCACGAACGCAGGATGCGGACCTGGCCAGGCTCACGGCCGAGATCGGTACAGGCCGTCCGGTAAATATCAATGTCCTCGGTGTTACCAATGGGCAGAAAATGGCAGCCCATGCGGGCCACGCGCTGAATGCCTTTTTCACTCCGTGCCCCAACCATCAGGGGTGGCCCTCCAGGCTGGGCTGGAGATGGGGTGACCATAATGTCTGTGTAGCTCCAAAACTTCCCGGCATGAGAAAATGCTTCCCCAGACCACGCCTTGCGGAGGATGTCGACGCCTTCGGTCAGGGCTGAGCCTCGTCGCTTGTGGTCTTTTTCAAAGCCTGTAAACTCGCCTACGCGATAGCCCTGGCCCAGGCCAAGAATGAGCCGTCCACGTGAAATGAGATCGACGACCGCCGCGTCTTCGGCGACACGAACGGGGTCGTGCAGGGGAAGGAGTAAGACGAAGGTGCCGAGGCCGATACGCTGTGTTCTGGCAGCCACCGCTGAGAGGACGGCGAGCTGGGAGGGGAGATAGCCATCCTCAAGAAAGTGGTGCTCCGTGGTCCACGCGGTATCAAAGCCGAGCTCTTCAACGGCAACCATATCGTCGATGGTATCGTTATACAGGTCGGCGTAGGGTTGCGCCCATTGGGGCGGATTCCGAAAGTCAAATAAACAGCCTGTCTTCATTGCCTTGCTCCTTTCGGCATGGCGGAAATGTTTGGTCTTATTTGTTTCACTTTCTTCCAGGGCTCTCTGCCTTATCCGAGTGTATTCACCGCAGATGGGAACGTGTTGATCCCCAGCGCTTCCCGAAAATCCGCGGTGGGTTGCACGACCATCGCATCGACGCTGATGCCAATCGCATTGGCGACGCGGTCCAGCATGCTGAAGTTGCCGCCGATGATCGATGCTGTCGTGACCGCCTCGGGACCTAATCGCTCGGCGATGGCATCCCGGGCCGCCGCCAGTTCTGCGGTATCGGGTTTCATCAAAGCAGCGGCGAATCTCACGAGTTCGCACCCGTGTTCCACCCCGCTGTCAATACTTGCATCGATCGCGCCAGCTAACTCGTAGCTTCGATCGTGAGCCTTTCCGCTCTCCCGGAGCAGATGGGCATGCCACGTGGTTCAGTAGAAACACAGGTTTTGTTCCGAAACCTTGGTTGCGACGAGTTCTATCTGTGCTCGCGAAAGTGCGTGGTCTGATGCGGCGTGAAAATCGAGCAAATGCTCAGCTCCGAAATACTGCTGACTGACCAGGCTCATCACGCGGCGGGCTTCATCAGGTACGAGGCTCACGGCGCGGAAAATATTGCCCGCCGGCTCTTTTCCATATAACGATTCGGCTAATGCGCCACCTGCCGGAGCGCTGGGGACACTCGCGGTAAAGAAGCCCTCATCGACGGCTTCAGCGGGGCGCTCGAAAGAGGGGAGCGTCTCGTTGGCGGGCTCCAGTAGTTTTCGGGGTGGTATGCCGAGACCGCGGGCAAAGACATCAATATTGGAGAGCCGCGACACCAGCGCGACGATTTCAACATACGCGCCCTCACTCACACCCTGAGCTTGTATGTCCTGGCAGAACTGGCGGTCGATGTTTTGCGAATCAACCGCCACTGCGCGCGCCAATTGCACTGCCGCGTCAGGGAGTTTGGCCTGGGCCGTCAGCTTCCCAGCGTCGACCGATTCTTGTAGGCCCTGTTCGCATTGCGCGATACGCGCAGTGGCGGCAATGGCGGTTCTCTGTGCCGCGGTGCCCCAGGTACCGCTGCGGGCATAGGACTGCATTTCGTCAACATGTAAGGCTTCAATCGTGGGAGAAACGGGGTAGCGAGAATCTGCGTAAAGCGTCATTGATATGAACCCTCCTCTCTCGAAATTATGCTTCGCTTATCAGTCATTTCAATAAACCAGGAAATCCCGCCGTGCAAATGCGCTCGTGTTGGGTTTACCTCTTGACAAGCCGCTCCACAAGCCGACAATGCCTCGCAAGAGGGCGAGTTAATCACTGACCCCGACAATAGAGTACGGAGGAGCTTACCATGAGTACAACCTTGCGTTATCTTCATCATCCCGCATCACAGCCCTGCCGCGCGGCGCATCAATTCATGCTGGAGAACGACATTCCCTTTGAACTCGAATTGGTCGATATCACCACCGATATCAACGAGCGACCGGAGTTCCGGGACAAGTACAACCCGACAGGGCAGGTGCCGATTCTCGTTGATGGTGACTTCGTTATCTGGGAGAGTGCGGCCATTGCCTTCTACTTGAACGAGAAGTTTCACTGTCCCGACCACTGGTTCGGGCGCGACACCCGGCAAAGAGGGCATATTCAGCAGTTTCTGCAATGGTACGCCTATACGCTCCGCCTCGGCGGAGGCGCGTTCCACTGGACGATCTTTGCCCCAATGATCTACGGCTACGATAAGGACTTCTCCGCGGAGATAAAGAAAGGGCGCTATATTCTGTACGAGTCCCTTGACCTCCTGGAGACCTACTGGCTCAAAGACCGTGAGTATCTGTGCGGCGACGAGATCAGCTATGCGGATCTGACCGCTCACCAGGATCTCGTTTCCCATGACGCGGGGAAGATCATTCCGGATGAGGTGTGGAAGAAGCACCCTAAGGTCAGGGCATGGTTCGATACAGTGGCCGCACGTCCGCACGCGAAGACGGTGAGTGCATGGCAGTATGAGAACGTTGGAAAAATATTGAACGACGGTGTGAAATTTGAGTTCAGGCGAAAAACCGCAGTCTTAAAGGGAACGGAGGTCCACAGCGGCCACAACCACGGCATTACTTACGCCGGCCAGGACGACAGCTACTTAAAGGAGAAGTCCGCCAGGGGCACCACCTAGGAGTCCTGTGGTTGAGAGAGGGCTGGAAGTGTCTTGATGGCTATCGCGGCGACCTATGTCTCACTGAAACGGTGACATTGTTGCCATAACTCGGAGGATATAATGGCGACAATCGATCTCTACGAAGCGATGCGGACCTTACGGGCCGTACGGCGGCTCCGCCCGGACCCGATTCCGGAAGACGTGCTCTACCGAGTCCTGGAAGCCGCAACCTGGGCACCAACCGGCGGCAACCGCCAAGCCTGGCGCATCATTGTGGTCAAAGATCCTGCCCGTAAACAACGTCTCGGCGAATTATATAAGCAGGTCACACTTCCCTATCTCAAATCGTATATGGAGCGGTTGGCCGGCGCCTCTGAGGAGGAACGGATAAAAGCCGAGCGGACGATCCGCGCCAGCAACTACCTGGTAGAACACTTTAGCGAGACGCCGGTGCTGCTGGTCGTGTGTTTTAACCCGGAAGGACTTGCGGTCACCGATGCGAAGCTTGACAGACAGTCCGTTGTTGGCGGCGGCTCGATCTACCCGGCGGTAGAAAATCTCCTGCTTGCCTGCCGGGCCGAGGGTCTGGGGTGTGTGCTGACAACGCTGCTGTGTATGGAAGAACCGGCAGTTCGCGAACTCTTGGGGATTCCCGATCCGTGGGGAACGGCGGCGGTCGTGCCGATTGGCTATCCCGTCTTACGCGGGCATGGGCCGATCTCGCGGCGGTCGGTAGAAGAATTGGCTTTTGCGGATGCCTGGGGAGCCCCGTTTTCCCGGGAATAGCTGGTGACAGAATAATACCGTAGGGGCCGGCCCCTGTGCCTGCCCGGTGTGCCTGAAAAGCCAACGTCAACACGAGTCGCCAGCCTCGAACCCATATCAAGGCAGGCCGCGACCGAATCTTTATCCTGCGGGGAGGAGCAATGCCGGACCAGACGAATTTAGACCCCTTTGTGCCTGAGGTGTTGGAAGACCCCTATGAGGTCTTCGCCGAGCTACGGCGGCGCGGTGTCTATCAACTGCCCGACACCAGCATGTTCGTCATGACCCGCTTCCGCGATGTCGAGTATGTCCTGATGCATCCGGAGCTGTTTTCGGTCCACGGTCTCACCGAAGGGCTCACCCGCGATACCCCGGAGATTCGGGAGATCGAGGCCCAGGGCTGGCCGGACGTCAACGTCCTCAGCAAGGCCGACCCGCCCGAGCACACCGGCTATCGGAGTGTGGTCAACCGGCCTTTCTCCGCTCAGAGCGTAAAAAAGCTCGAACCTCGCTTACAGGAGATCGCCAACCGCTTGATTGACGCCTGCCTGGAGAGCACCGGGATCGAGTTTGTCAGCCAGTTTGCCCAGCCCTTTCCGCTCTATGTTTTTGCCGAGCTGATGGGCTTGCCGGAGGAAGACATCCCCAGGGTGAAGCGCTGGTGTGACGCCCGGATCGAGCGCATGGGCGGGACCATGATCAGCCACGAGCGGGAGCTGGCCTGCGTACGCCTGGCGGTGGAGTTTCAGCACTATCTGTTTCACCAGATCGAGGCGCGCCGGGCCGCGCCCCGCGACGACCTGATCTCCCATATGGTGACGGCCTCGGTGGAAAAATTCGGGGGTCGCTCGCTGACGACCGAAGAGCTGATCAGCATGATCGACATTATCCTGCTGGGGGGCAACGACACCACGATCAATCTGCTGAGTAGCGGCCTGGCCCTGCTGCTCCAGCACCCGGGACAACTGGACCTAGTGACGGCAGACCCTTCCCTGATTCCCGACTTCGTTGAAGAAGCGATGCGGATCGAATCCCCGGTCCAGTGTCTGTTCCGGACGGTCAAAGAGGACACCCGGATGGACGGCGTCCGGCTGCCCAAAGGGTCCCGGGTGGCGGTCATGTATGGCGCGGCCAACCGGGACGCTGAGCAGTTCCCGGACCCGGACCGGTTTGACGTGCGGCGGCCAAACGCCAGAATGAGCGTGGCCTTTGGCGCGGGAGTGCATTTCTGTCTCGGCGCTTCGTTGGCGCGCCTGGAAGGAAAGGTCGCCTTTGAGGCCCTCCTGAACCGGCTGGGTACCATACGTCTGGCCGAGGGCAAGAACGACTTCCGCTACGCCGTCAACCCCGTGATCCGCGGTCTCAAGGAACTGCATATCGAGTGCGACCCGCCTGCCGGTACGCTGGGCACTGAGCGGCCGAACCCTCGATTATGACAAGCGAGTGAGAACAACTCCCGGAAGAGCTATCAAGCCCTGTATTTACGCTTGTTCTCTTGGCTGGAATGTGCCAAGAACGGAGCGTATGGCCGAGCACTTCCCAGATGAGCTGGCGCTTGCGCCCTTTATGAATGCCCTGGATGTGGGGGTGATTATCATTGACCAGACAGGGACAATGGTCTGGGCAAATGACAAGCTCTACCAACTCACCGATCTTACCCCAGCTCAATTGGTCGGTCTCAAGACGAAGGAAATGGCGAAGCTGCCAGCCATTCAGGCAAGTGTAAACCCGCAGTGGGTTCAGGACTCGTTCTGGGAGGCTGCCCGCGAGAGCGGCTGCATCGCAGATAGCACCCAACCACGCTATGGCTACGCGCAGATGGAAAATGGAGTCCAACTCCTGTCCGCAGAGCACTATATCCGGAATGAAACGGAAGGGCTGCGCTATATCGTCCTTACCGTCCAGGCCTCGACTGACCTGCTCACTGCCAGAGAAAAAATTGGTGAACTCGAACAGCGCACCGCTCTCTATCAAGAACAGCTGAGTGCCTTACACACTCGCGTGTTAGGTCAGGATATTGTCTACCGGAGCGAGAGCCTGAGCCGGGTCTTTGAACGGGCGCTCCGGCTCGCTCGCTTAGAGGGAAATATCTTCTTGACAGGCGAGACTGGTGTCGGCAAAAGCCTTTTAGCCCAGTACGTCCATACCATGAGCCCGCGCTCCAGCGCTCCCTTTATTCACGTCAATTGCGCCAGCCTGCCAGCCTCACTCATTGAAGCCGAATTGTTTGGCTATACCGAAGGGGCCTTCACCGGGGCAAAACGAAAAGGCCGCCGGGGGGTCATTGAGATGGGCCAGGGCGGGACTGTTTTTTTGGATGAGATTGGCGACATGCCGGCCGAGATGCAGGCCAAGCTACTGACCGTTTTAGAGGACAAAGAGATACGTCGGCTTGGAGCAGAACAGACAGTGAAAATAGATGTTCGCTTCCTAGCGGCGACAAACAGACAGCCCGAGACGTTGTTGCAGGAGCAGACCTTACGCAACGACTTATACTATCGCTTGGCCATGAATCGGATTGACCTGCCGCCTCTGCGTGAACACCCGGAGGATATTCCTGCCTTGATAAGCGCGACCATGGCCGAGTTCAACAAACAGAACACGACAGCCCTCACCCTGCATCCTGAGCTTGTAGAGCACGTCCAAACGCTCCCCTTCCCCGGCAACATCCGTGAGCTCAAGAACGTCGTGTGGCAGATCGCATCAGAGAGCGGCCAGACCACTGGTGAGATCAGGCTCCAGATGCTTCCTCCAGAACTTATTCCAACCCTTCAGAGTCCCCTGTCTGTCTCCTCGCAAGCAACGTCTCCCTTAGCTAGTACAGAGCCCGAGACTGAAGAGGCGCAATACTGGCGGAGATTTTGCGAGGAGCACCAGGGCGATGTGTATGCCATGGCAGATGCGCTCGGCGTTCACCGCACCACGATTATCCGCAAGTTAAAGAAATACGGTCTAACCTACGCTCGCAAGCCTCGGGCACAGCGTGTTATGCCGAAAGCGGTTGGTCCAGCGTAAGATCTACCCCATTGATTGTTGTATCTCTTTTTTCCTCGCCAAGATTACTGCGCGAATACACTCTCACGAACGTTCGCCTGAAATGAGTATTAACAAAGAGTGCTTGCAGGCCCGTATTTTCTGGGGTTTTTGGGGTGTTAAAAGTAGTGTTGAAAAAGTCTAATAATTCCAAAGCGCAGGTTTGACGAATAACGTCTTATCAGCCGTAAATTCCGCGCCTCTTAGCGTGTGTCAGAACAGTAATCTGCTTAGTACCCTTGGTAGCCTGACTCACGCAGAGCACGAAGGGGTGCTAGCGCACGGTCTCCATCGGCTTGGCGAGGTGATCGACATGCACCGCCGCGACATCTTCGCGTCGGCCTGCTCCTCCGTGTAGTGCTGCGCGCGCTCGAAGTTCTGCGCATTCGGGGTTCAGCCCATAAGGGCTTCGACCGTATCGCCTACCCGGACAATGCCGGGTTCAATAACTTGGGCATACACTGCAAAACCGGGAGCGACATAGCCTGGCAATAGGCCATCGGGATGGATTACTTTCTCCCGATACCGCGTCAGAGTCCGCAGGACATTGAGATCGCGTGCACCTTCCCCGGGATTAAACCCCGGGATGCCGCAGCGGGGGACGGGCGTACGCACTTTCAGGAGAGCCTTTCCGACACGAAGAGTCCGATCACGCCACCCGTCTTCTTCGTGCTCGACTTCATTATTTAATACGAAGCTGGCTCTAAATCGTCTCGGGTCAACCGTGCCGCCGATTTCACGTTCTAATCGCCGAATGGAAGCGGTGGTGACTAAGGTTATGGGAAGAATGTCGATTCCGCCACCCGTCGCGACACAGCGCACCAGACGGATTGGCCTTGCAGCAAACGACGATAAAATATCTTCCCACGGACCGTCTACCGGGGTCACGAGAATATTGCGCATACCATAATAGTCAAAGGCAAACGAGGTGCCATTGCCTGCGGCGGGGCCCTCAACTATCCGACCATCAGGAAGAGAGAGCTTGAGCGCGTCCGAGCCGAAATCATAATCGAACATGAGGGGGAAAAACGTACCGTGATTGTTTGACGATATCGGCGCGCCGCTGCTCTCCAGCAGAAAAAAGTCCCGGTCGCCGCGTATGCCCGAGGCAAGCACTTCCACCGTCTCCGGATTCGTAAACCGTGTGGCTTTGACAAAGGTTCGCCCAATTTGGTGCACAGTAATCATACTTCCCTCCTAGACAAAGCAAAGCGAATCAACCCGCTCGGCAAATCCGCTTATCTCCATATTGCGTTTCTTCCCAGTCCCACGCCCCAGACCTCCCAAATCTTCCTGGCCCCCTCCCCTTAATCCATGCTATCTGACAATGCAAGATAACGCCTTTTATCTTGACCGAAACCGTCCCTCCCTCTCCCTGCAAACATAGCCGGAATCTTTTCTCACTCTACTTGGGCAGCGGCAACGATAAGAGGGAAAGTGGGCCATTTCGCACTCCCGCCGCTCCAGCGTGTTTCCCGGTGCGTCAGGGGCAGGACCGGAACGCGAACGAAGTACGCAAGATCGCAGGAGTTTTGGCGTAGGGGCCGAGAGATGACGCGGGACGGGCGCCGGGGGAAGGCGTGCGTCAGAGGGTATTCACACTAAGTGATATTCAGTGAGGTAACGACAGAATGATCCTTGACCTTGTCCTCCCACTGGCCCAGTTTCTCCATAATAGTTGCCGAGGACCATGTACGACTGGACTTCCTTAAACCATCGGTTGTCCCTCTAACTCCTGTCCGAGAAGCGGCTTACCATACGTCTCCAGCTTACCGTCGAGGTCAAAGAGATAGTGACAGGAGAGAGTATCGACATCCCGTTTCGCCCGTTGCAGCGGATTCTCTTGAAAATGCGCATGCGCGCCGCTGGCTTCGACCACATCGTTAATCATCTTTTTGCAACGATGAACCGCCAAGGCCAGGTGCATCGCCCAGCGAGCACGATCTTCGAGCGTTGCGCTATTGCGTTTTGTACCTGCGTCACCAACAACCAATCTGAGACGCCGCTCTCCTGGCCAGCCAGACTGGCCAGAGCAGCCTACGGAACGACTCTGGCGGTCATCACTGCGCGACCATTCCCCCGTCAACCGACATGGGGATGCCAGTCACAAACGACGCCGCATCGGAACACAGCCACGCGACGGCTTCCCCGATTTCCGACGACTGGCCAAAACGGCCAACAGGTTCCATGGCGACGGCGAGTTCATCAAAACCGGGGATGGCTTGCGCGCTGCGCGCGATCATTGGCGTGTCAATCGCACCGGGACACACGGCATTGACCCGAATGCCGGCCTTGGCGTATTCCAGCGCCGCCGTTTTCGTCAGCCCAACTACCGCGTGTTTGCTGGCCACATAATCCGGCGCCGAGGGGAGGCCAATCAGGCCCGCCGCTGAGGCCGTATTGACGATCGCACCACCGCCGTGGCGGAGCATGTGTTGAATTTCATATTTCATGCACAGCCACACGCCGGTCACGTTCACCGCGAGCGTGCGAGCAAATTCCTCCTCGGTGCAATCCGTGGTGAACTTTGCGGCACCTTCGATGCCTGCGTTGTTAAACGCGCAGTCGAGCTGCCCATACGCTTCGACCGTCTTATTGACGAGTGCTTCAACCTCGGCAGCTTTTGAGACATCGGTTTTGACAAAGGTCGCGTCTCCGCCGCCGGCTTGAATTTGCCGAACGGTCTCTTCACCGCCTTCGACAGTGATGTCCGCAACTACAACTTTAGCGCCTTCACGAGCAAAAATGAGTGCCGTTGCCTGGCCAATACCTGAGCCGCCACCGGTCACCAGCGCCACTTTGCCGTCTAATCGTCCTGCCATACTGTCTTCCTTTCCGTAGACAAGTTCATACCAGGAATGAACCTGTTTCTACAGTATGTGCGAAAGCCAGGCAGGGAGAAGTGTTGTAGAGGCAGGTAACACTATTGGTAATCCTGTTCCAAGCTGAGCCTCCCCTACCCTGTCATCTGGAGTCCAAGGTTCGCCCCTAAGAGATACTGCGTCAAACTGCACACCGTGCGCACAATGTGCAG
>WTHD01000212.1 GCA_011523265.1 Candidatus Binatota bacterium | reverse complement strand
GCTAAGGTGAATGCGGTAACGTTCGAGTTCCTGGTCTCGCCCGAGACGGGCAAGTATTTTTTATTGAATGTAATCCGCGGATTCAGGTTGAGCATACGGTCACCGAACAGGTCACCGGTATTGATTTGGTCGAGGCCCAGTTTCGTATCGCCGCAGGTGAAACGCTCGCCTCGCTCGGTCTTGGTGACCAGCACGCAGTCGGTACACCACGAAGTTTTGCCGTGCAGGCGCGTGTCGTTGCCGCGAGTACGGGGAGCATCACGGCCTATAAGGAACCCTCGGGCGCAGGTATTCGGGTAGATGCGTGTGGCTATCTGGGGTATACCCCACCGCCACAGTTCGACCCGTTGCTGGCAAAACTCATTTGTACGTCCGGCTCTTACACAGCCGCAATGACCCGCACGCGGCAAGCGCTTGAGGAGTTTCATCTTGATGGGCTGCAAACCAATTTGTCCCAACTGTGCGCCATACTCGCCCATCCGGCCGTTTGGGCCGGTGATGCCAGAACGTCATTATTGGCCGAGACCCCGGAACTGAATACCGTCTCTTTCTCCGCGACTGAGGGCAGCGCGCTCGCCTTGCTGGAGCAACAGGCCGCCAAGCTGGGCGTTACGACTCTGGAACGGGGTTCCGCACAGACTTCACGTTTGCCGGCCCTAGAGGTGGCGGAGGGTCAGGAAGCTGTGCACTGTCCCCTGGAGAGTGCTGTGGTGGAGGTTCGCGTGGGTGTGGGTGATAGGGTGTCTCCCGGTGACACGCTGCTGGTCGTGAGCGCTATGAAGATGGAAACCATGGTCACGGCAGGCTGTGCGGGGGTCATAGCGGCACTGCAACCGCTCCAGGCCGGGGATACCGTCGCCGCAGGACAGGTGGTGGCCGTTGTGTCCCCGTCACATGCTGACACTCCTCAAGAGACAGAGGATGTCCGCCCCTGGGGGAAGGTGCTGGAAGAGGTCACGCTGCTGCAACAATTTGCTAAACAGCGGCTGGCGGCTGGCTCCAACGATTCGGGTGTGGTGCGCCAACGCTCTCGCGGCAAGCTGACCTGCCGCGAGCGGATTGATCTGTTGTTGGACGAGGGCTCCTTTCGGGAGGTCGGCAGTGTCGCGGGTTTTGCGTCCTATGATGAAGAAGGCACAATCACCGGCTTTACCCCCGCAAACAGTGTGGGTGGCTGGGGGAAAATCCACAAGCGGAGCGTCGTGGTATGTGCCGACGACTTCACGTCACGGGGAGGCCACGCCGATGGGGCGATCGCGGCAAAGAGCGGATACCTGGACCGTCTGGCAACGGAGATGCGGATGCCCTCGATCCGGCTGCTGGACGGCTCGTCCGGTGGGGGTAGTGTCGCGGCTATGGTGCCGGCACAGAAAAAAGAGGGGGAAAGTAGTGCCAGGGAAAGCTCGGGCGCAATCAAAGCCGGCAGGCCACGGGTGGCCGGTGGCGGCGGGTCGTATCTGCCCGGACACCTGGGCAGTACCATGTATACCGAGCAGCTAGCGACCATACCGGTGGTCAATCTGCTGCTTGGCAGCGTGGTTGGCATTGGCGCGGCCAAGGCCGTCCTGGGTCATTTTTCGGTCATGGTGCGCGACATCGCCCAGCTCTTTGTCGCCGGACCACCGGTTGTCTCGCATGCCATAGGCTACGATATCACCAAGGAGGAACTCGGCGGCTGGCATATTCACTGTACGAATGGCGCGGTAGACAATCTGGCAGAGTCCGAAGAAGAAGCCATGGAGATGACGCGGACGTTCCTGTCCTATCTGCCCTCTAGCGTATATGAGGTGCCGCCCGTGCATGCGGCCCGCGCGAGCGACCCGATCGATCGGCGTGAAGAGGAACTCGCGACCCTCATCGCCAGAAAGCGGACCACGACCTTTGATATTCGGCAGGCCATCCGATTGATGGCCGACCGGGACTCTTTTTTTGAGATCGGTCCCTTGTGGGGGACCGACCAGGTAACCGGGTTTGTGAGATTCAACGGCTATCCTCTGGGCGTAATTGCTTCTGACAGCCAGCACGCCAATGGTGGCGCGCTCACCGCCGACGGCTGCGACAAGCTGACGCGGCACCTGGATTTGTGCGATCTGTTCCATCTACCGCTCTTGAACCTGGTCGACAATCCCGGCTTCGCGGTCGGCTTGGAGCACGAGCGGACGGGCACGATTCGCAAAGGGGCGGAATGGATGATTGCCTTCGCCCAGGTTCGGG
>WTHD01000098.1:7588-10863 GCA_011523265.1 Candidatus Binatota bacterium | reverse complement strand
GTCCGAGACTTGAGAGTAAAATGCGCTCGGCAGGATTGTCCTGGCGCGGAGCAAGCTCGCTCTCCAGGGTCTGGCAGACCGTTAGATTCTGCTCTGCAAACGCGGCTCGATACTCCAGCAGGCGCTCCAAGCGGTCCGCTCGCGGAACGAGGCGCGTATCCGCTATGGTGTCCGCGGCCCGGCAGAACAAATAGGCCAGCCCGATCGGTCGTCGGAGCGCTTTGGGGAGAATCCTGACACTCAGGTAAAACGATCGACTCACCCGCGGCAGGATGTCGAACAGGAGCGTGTTTTCAGCGGAGCGCCTACCCACCATGCGCGTCAGACTCATGCGGGTCAACGGCTCAGCCAGCCAGCAAACCCGATGCCCGGAATGCCTCAAGCGCCTTGCGCCGCATGGAAAAACGATCTTTTTCCGCAGCACTCATTTCGGCAAAAGTGAGAGCACTCGCCTCCGGCTGAAAAATTGCATCCCAGCCAAACCCCCCCGTGCCCCGCGGCTGATCGGGAATGGAACCCTGGACTGTTCCGGCAAAGGTGCGCACGCTTTCACCGTCACAATAGCCGAGCAGCGTTGTGGCTGTTGCCGTCCGATTCGTCTCCGCCCGCATCATCCGGCACAGGCCCTCGGGACCAAGACTGCTGAGAAACCATTTGATTAACGCGCCGGGCAACCCATTCCAGGCAGCAAAGACCAGACCCGTGTCTTCAACCAGGACGGGACGGCTCAGCGCAGCGTAGGCCAGCCGGGCCTTGTGTTCGACGACCGGCAGTGGGTCAATGGACTGAATTTCGTCGAGCGGCAGCGACGCATACGCCAGCGTCGCACCAAGCAGACGTTCGCATTCCCGGACCTTGTTTGTATTCCCGGAGATAAAAGTCAGCATGACGACACACGACAGCCGACTATCGTTTGCGGCGGGGTATGCGGGTGGGGGGTTGGCGTGCATCCCCGGAACGAAAGGCATGGACGCGGTGCCCCTTTACCTGCAAGGACCACAATCTCAGAAACTCGTCCTGGTCGATCAGCACCACGCCCTGCTGCAACGCGGCCACCTGTACTTGTGATGGCGATTTGTGCGGGCTCAGGACCATAACCTGGTTGCAGTCGGTCTTTTTCAATGCCTCACAGGCCGCGTTAATCACCGCCTCGTCCACCGGCGCATATTCAACCAGACACCAGACCCGTTCGTCCCCTCTGACAAGCCGTAGATAGGTGGCTGAATCATCGGACACGTTCTGTATCTGCGTTTCATACCCTTGGGCCTGAAGAACGCCAATGGCCTGTTCCAGGAATTCGGCGTCCTCCATCTGATCGATCTCAACCAGCCGGGAGGCTTCCACTTGCTGAGAGCGTTCAGCCGCATTGGGACGCCGACGCGTAAAAGTACTGATAAGCAACCAGACCCCAACACCACCCGCCAACCAGAGAACGGAACTCGGACCAAAGGATCGCAGCAGGGTTGTCGTGCCGAGGATAATCAGAAGGAGAAGCGCCGTTCCCTTCATCAGCTTGTCTCGTGAGCGCTTCGCTCGACGAAGCTTTTGCACTTCAACTGGACGAGAAGGCTCCTGCATATTTTGCTCCTCCACGGAGGGATTGCCCTTCTGGCCCTATCGATTTAGCTGATAGGTCCCTCCCCTCGCAAGCGCATCTGTATATTACGCAGTGAGAACCGGAACGGGACATCACTGCTTTGTCGTCAGCACGACGCCGCCGATCACGCAGGCGGTCCCGATGATCTGTACCCGAGTGATCTGTTCACCGAGAAAAATTGCTGATGAGATCATCGTGATGATCGGAATGAGGTTCATGAACACCGCCGCTCGATGGGGACTCACTCTGGTCAGGGCCTGGTAGTACAGGAGATTGGTCATCGGGGACAGCACCGAGAGAAAGCCGAGGGCGATCAGGACGAGAGGTGAAAAATCAAAGCCTGCGCTGAACGGCGCTTCGATCAGACACAGTGGAACCAGGATAAAGGTCCCGGCGATATACGAACTCGCCGTGGCCGCGGCCGCCGAACGATGCGCGAGCGCCACCCGACTATAGACGGTGTACGACGACCAACTGAGTTGGCCGAGCAGGATGTATAAATCTCCCCAATTCAAAGACAGGGCAAAGAGAATATCTAGGGAGCCCTGACAAATAATGGCAACGAGGCCCACAAAGGACAGCAGGATACCCGAGACATTGACGAGGGAAAGCTGGTCTTTCAAGAAGGCCCAGGAACAGAGGGCGACCCATATCGGAGTGGAGGCGGCGATAATCCCCGCATTCGAGGCGGACGTTGTCTTCAGGCCAATATAAAAAAGCGTTCCGGCTCCAATCACGCCGGTGAGGGTCATCACGACCGTACTTTTTAGATCCTTTCGGAGTTCAGCCCACCAATCAGGCTGCGACTTCCAGCCCATGAGCGTCAGGAGCACCGCACCGACGACCGTACGGATAGCGATCAAGGTCAGCGGCCCAACCGCACCGAGCATGAACTTCCCGGCCGGGAAATTCATTGCCCATAAACACACCACGCCAAAGAGAAGAAAATAGGCCGCCACGTATGCCTTATGCTTTAATCACAGCCAGGAGTCTAGCAACGTGTACCACTGTCGGCCAGCGCCCTCATTCCCCGTCATACTCGATAAAGGAAAAGACGGCATGCGGGGCAAGGCGTTCTCGGCCACCCAAAAAGGACAGCTCTATCAGAAAGGCGGCTTCGACGATGCGAGCCTGGAGTTTTTCCGCCAGCGAAAGGGCGGCTTGTGCCGTGCCACCGGTTGCGAGGAGGTCATCAATCAGCAAGACGCGACTATTCGGCGGGAACGCGTCCTGATGAATCTCCACCGTGTCCGTTCCATACTCGAGTTCGTAGCTTGCCGCAAAGGTTGCTGCCGGGAGCTTGCCGGGTTTTCGGACCAGGGCATGGCCACAGCCCAACGCATAGGCCAAGGCCGAGCCAAAGAGAAACCCACGCGACTCAATCCCCAGAACGATGTCAATCTTGTTGCGATACCGGTCGGCGAGTTGGTCTATTACCTGCTTCCAGGCCGGCCCATTGGTAAGTAAGGGCGTAATGTCCTTAAAGAGGATGCCCGGTTTGGGAAAATCCGGGACCTCACGAATCAATGTTTTCAAGTCCGGCATGCGCATCTCCTCAATCTCTGGTTTGTCTTTGTCCGGTTTTATTTCCGCTGTGTCGCGTGGCGGGCGGGCTGCAAATAGTGGAGCGGATTGCGGGCGTTTTTACCACTGCGGACCTCAAAGTGTAAGCTGGGGC